>NZ_JBHWUR010000045.1:35112-54287 GCF_042737755.1 Streptomyces sp. NPDC059994 | reverse complement strand
GTGGCAGAGGGTGCAGGGCGGCGGGACGCAGTGGCAGAGGGCGCAGGGCGTCGGCGCGGACGGCCCGGCCTCCCCGGCCGCAGCGGCGGCACCCGCACCCGGCGCCGGAGGCGCACCCGCACCCGTGTCTCCCGGTCGGCGGTCCGGGATGCCCATCCTGTCCGCCGCCTCCTGGAGCCACTCCGGGGGCGTCAGCAGGAACGACGTCTGGTTGAGGTCGATGCGTTCGGGCGGGGGCGCGGGGACCGCGTCCTCGGGCTCGTCCGGCACGCCGTACTCCTCCTCGTACCGGCGGATGACCTCACCCACCGGCAGACCGGGCCACAGCGTGGCCTCTCCGCTGTCCCGGGCGATGACGAGCCGCTGCCGGCCGCCGTCCGACGACGGGCCCTCGGCGCGGTCCTCGGCCCACACCACGAAGCCCAGCTCGAACTCCCGCACCCGCACCTCACGGTGCTGGTACGCGGGCACGTCCCCGTTGATCCACTCTTCCGCGCGCTCCTGCGCCTGGGCGAAGGTCACCATCACACTCACTCCCCCACCGGCACGGCGTGCGCGAAGCCGCCGTCCACCATCAGGTTCGCCACGGTCTCCAGCTCCGGCGGATTGCCCGCGAGCCGCTGGAGGAAGTCGTCGAAGTCCGTCCCGCAGGGCAGCAGCAGCCGCTCCACGCGCTCCTGCACGCTCCAGCCGTCCTGGTCGCGCGCGTCGTCGTACGCGCAGAACCAGACCGAGCCGATGGCGGAGCCCTTCACCTTGACGGCGAGGATGCCGCCCTGCACGAAGGCCACGGCCAGGTAGTCCTTGGTCAGATGGTCGCGCAGGCACTTGTTGATGTAGACGAGGTCGTTGACCGCCGCCTGGTCGCGCACCGTGAAGAACGGCTGGTCCACCAGGAGCCCCAGCTCCGCGTCGAGCGCCGCGCCCACCGGCGCGCAGCCGCCCGCCGCCTTCAGGAACGCCCGGTACGCACCCGGCAGCCGGTATCCCAAGTCCTCCTCCGCGCCCAGGAGTTGGGACTCGGAGACCGAGACCAGACCCTTGGGCAGGCCGAAGTGCGCCGGGCGGGTCTCCTGGAGCGGTCGGGTTCCGCGCTTGTCCTGGTCGACGTTGGTCGTCGCCAGACCGCCGTGGTGCCGCAGCAGCGCCTTCACCTCGACCGGCACCAGCTCCAGGCGGCGGGTGCCGGGCACATGGTGCCAGGTCCAGCCGTGCGGGGTGGCGACGGCGGGGACGGTGTCCCACAGCTCGTGGCCGTCGGCGGCGAGGGCCGCGTTGGCCGACACATAGTCGGTCAGCCGCAGCTCGTCCACGCCGAAGCCCTCCGGCGGCTCCGCGATCTCGGCGGCCGCGCGCGCGTACGCGGAGAAGTCCGGGTGCCCGTTCCCGTCCACCCGCACCCCTCTGGGATGGCGGGAGGCGCGGACCGGGTCCGGGAAGTTCACGACCTGTCCGGCATAGGCCGCGTTCGGTGGCGCGGCGTGCCCGAGCCGACCTGTCGTCATGGCGGATGCCCCCTGCGTGCGAGCTGCTGCGTCTGGCTGGTGAGGACCAGACTATGCGGTGGGGCAATACCGGGTCCCTGCCCCGCACCCGGCCCCCGCACCACCGTGACCAGGTGTCACAACCGGGTCACCGTGCGGCGATGGTGACGACACGGACGTAGTGACATCAGAGCCCCAGCTTCCGTACCACTGGGCACATTTGGCAGTCTGTTCCCCGCAACGGAGCGTTAACGGGGGCGTTGACACCGGCTTGCGGACAGTGCCGGCAACGGGAGGGACAGCGAGCACCATGCACGGAACGACCGACATATCGGGTACGGCGGCCGACGCCTCCCGGGCGGGGGACCCCCGGGCCGGGGACCCCCGGGCCGGGTCCGCGGGGGCAGGGGACCCGCGCACCGGTGACCCGCGTCTGCAGTGGAGCACCACGGTCGCCTCCGCGCCCGTCCTGCTGTACCGCCGCGACGGCATCCTGCCGGCCGTGGCCGCCGCGCTCTCGGTCCGGGGCGAGACGCTGACCTGCACCGCGGGCAAGGGCGACCAGCCGCCGGTGCTCCACCCGCTCGTACAGGACTTCCACGACACCCTCACCAGCGGCCAGCGCGAGCGGTTCACCGGGCGCTGCCCGGAGGCGATCCTGCTCTCGCGCCAGCTCGCCTCCCTGGAATCGGCCCGCGCGGGCAAGTCGCGCAGGTCCGGACGCAAGCCCCTGACCCACGGCGAGGCCCGACGCGCGCTCAAGCACGCCAAGGTGACGGCCCGCCGCATCCGCGAGGACGGCGACCCGCTGCACGGCAGCTACGCACCGCCCTGCCGTTCCTGCACCGCGCTCCTCGCCCACTTCGGCGTACGCGCCGTCGACCCCGCCGCCGAGAAGGGCTGAACCGAACCCGATGCCGGACGTGTCCACCACCCGCTTCCCCGTCCCCGTCGACGCCGCGCTGCGCGCCGCCGGATGGCACCCCGGCCGCTGGGACATCAGACAGGCCGAGGCCTGGGCCGACGTGCTGCGCTCGCACGCCTCGCCCGCCGGGCACCGGCACACCGTGTTCCCGGCGGCCGTGGAGGCGTGGGCCGAGTTCGGCGGCCTGCGGCTGACCGCGCCGGGCCCCGGCCGCCACAACGCGCCCGCGACCATCCGCTTCGACCCGGTGGCGGGCCTGCACCTGGCCCGTACGTTCGCGGAACTCGGCCGCGCGCTGGAAACCGAGCTGGCGCCACTGGGCGAGGAGGGCGAGCAGCAGGCGGTCCTCGCCATCGACACCGGGGGACGCGTCTACAGCATCGACCACACGGGCGACTGGTACCTGGGCCCGGACCTGGACCTGGCCCTGAACACGTTGGTGACGGGGGTCCAGCCGATCCGCCTGACGTCCCCGCGTGACGCCTGAAGCGCTTCGGCTGCGGCCCGGCGGAGGCCCGGCGCGCAGTTCCCCGCGCCCCCAGCGGGAGCGACCCGCCCGGCGGGTTGCGACCCCAGCCGGGGCGACCCGCCCGGCTTCGCCTCGCTGAGAACACCCCAGACGTGCTTCGGCTGCGGCCCGGCGGGGGCTCGGCGCGCAGTTCCCCGCGCCCCCAGGGGGTTGCGACCCCAGCCGGGGCGACCCGCCCGGCTTCGCCTCGCTGAGAACACCCCTGACGTGCTGGGGAACTGCGGGCCGGCGGGGGCCCGGCGCGCAGTTCCCCGCGCCCCTTGAGAGGGCGCGGTTACTGCCCCGCTGAGCCGCAACCCCTCAGGGGCGCGGGGAACTGCGCGACCAGCCCACCACGGCCCGCAGACAAAACCGAAGCCGCACCCCTACCGCGCCCCGACCCGGTCCGGCAACACCGCGGACACCCGCCAACCCCCCGCATCCGTAACCCCGGAAACGAAGACGCCCCCCAACGCCAGCACCCGCTCCCGCATCCCGACCAGCCCATTGCCCCCACTGGGAAGACCGGCGTCCGCGGTCACCCCATCCGCAGGCCCGTTCTCGACCTGCATGGCGACCTCCGCGTCCCGATGCGCGAGCCGCACCCTCACCTTCGCGCCCGCCGCATGCTTATGGACGTTGGTGAGCGCCTCCTGCACCACCCGGTACGCGGTCTGCTCCACCAGCGCGTCGTAGACCCGCACCGCGCCGTGGACCGTCATCTCGACCACCATCCCGGCCTCCCGGGACTGGCCGACCAGCGCCTCGATGTCGGCCAGGCACGGCCCCTCCTCGGCGGCGGCAGCGGCGGCCGCGGCGGCGGCGCCCACGGCCGCGAGCGGGACCGGGGCCAGAGCCTCGGCCCGCACCGCCTCCCCCCCGGTCCGCAGCACACCCAGCATCTCGCGCAGCTCGGTCAGCGCCTGGCGGCCCATGTCGCCCACCAGCACCGCGTTCTTGACGGCCTTCTCCGGATCCTTGCGGGCCACCGCCTGGAGCGCGGCGGCGTGCACCACCATCAGGGACACCCGGTGGGCGACCACGTCGTGCATCTCGCGGGCGATCCGGGTGCGTTCCTCCGTACGGGCCCACTCGGCGCGCTCCTCCGCGCGGTCCGCGAGCAGCGACAGCTCCCGCTCCAGCGAGTCGGCGCGCTCGCGCAGGGACTCCATCAGCCGCCGCCGGGCCCCTATATAGAGCCCCAGGAGCAGCGGCGGGGCGGTCAGGCCGAGCGCCATCACGCCCGAGAAGAGCGGGACCAGCCAGCGCCCGCCGTTGAAGGCGCCGTCGTCGACGCTCTGGTTCATCCGTACGAAAGTGACGATGAACGTGCCCGCCAGACACATTCCGGCCAGCGCGGCGGTGATGCGGCGCGGCACCTCGGAGGCGGCCAGCGTGTAGAGCCCGACGATGCCGAGCAGGAAGCCCATGTTGGCCGGGGTCACGGCGATCGACACCAGCACGACCGCGACCGGCCAGCGCCGCCGCGCGGCCAGGGTCACGCCTGCGGCCAGGCCGAACAGCACCCCGGCCGGTACGGGGACCCCCGCGTCCCCGGCGAACTTCACACCTTCCAGTGCGCACTCGAACGCGGAGGCCAGCCCCAGTCCGATGTCCAGGGCGGCACTGCGCCGCCGTTCCCACCACCACCAGCCGCGGGAGGTCGTCCCCGCGGAGTCGTGGTCTGCCCCCGTTGCGGTCATGCCATCCAGCCTACGGGCGCCCGCCAGCGATTTTCCGGCGACTTCGGCCGTCCTCGCGGCGATCACGGTGATCGGCACCGTCGCACGGAAGGGGCTCGGTACGGCATAGTGTGGGGTGCCGATCCGGTGACCTGACACAATGTCCGATCGAACCGGTTTCCATCCCCCGTGGTGTAATTGGCAGCACTGAGGCTTTTGGTGCCTTATGTCCGGGTTCGAGTCCTGGCGGGGGAGCCAGCGCAGTTCGGGTCCTGACCACAGCGGTCGGGACCCGGTTGTTTTTCCCCGCCGCTCCCCTTCTGTTCTCCTCCCGCCGCCCCTCCCGGCATTTCGGCCCCGAAACCCCCCGGTATCCTGCGGATGTCCACCACACAAAGCCGAAGGGCATTCCCGTGAGCGCCAATCCCCCGGCAGCCGTCGTCGTCCTCGCCGCGGGTGAGGGCACCCGTATGAAGTCGGCCACCCCCAAGGTCCTGCACGAGATCTGCGGGCGCTCGCTCGTCGGCCACGTCGTGGCGGCCGCCCGCGAGCTCGACCCCGAGCACCTCGTCGTGGTCGTCGGCCACGCCCGCGAGCAGGTCGGCGCCCACCTCGGCGCGATCGACGCCTCGGTGCGCACCGCCGTCCAGTACGAGCAGAACGGCACCGGCCACGCGGTCCGGATGGCCCTCGAAGAGCTCGGCCAGACGATCGAGGGCACCGTCGTCGTGGTCTGCGGCGACACCCCGCTGCTCACCGGCGCCACGCTGGCCGCCCTGACCCGTACGCACGAGCAGGACGGCAACGCCGTCACCGTGCTCACCGCCGAGGTCCCCGACTCGACCGGCTACGGCCGGATCGTGCGCGACGGCGGCTCCGGCGCGGTCACCGCGATCGTCGAGCACAAGGACGCCACCGACGCGCAGCGCGCCATCAAGGAGATCAACTCCGGCGTCTTCGCCTTCGACGGCGCCCTGCTCGCGGACGCGCTCGGCAAGGTCCGCACGGACAACAGCCAGGGCGAGGAGTACCTCACCGACGTCCTCGGCATCCTGCGCGAGGCCGGGCACCGCGTCGGCGCCTCGGTCGGCGGCGACCACCGCGAGATCCTCGGCATCAACAACCGCGTCCAGCTCGCGGAGGCCCGCCGGCTGCTCAACGACCGCCTTCTTGAGCGCGCGATGCTCGCGGGCGTGACCGTCGTCGACCCGGCCACCACCTTCGTCGACGTCACCGTCACCTTCGAGCAGGACTCGCTGGTCCACCCGGGCACCCAACTGCTCGGCGGCACGCACCTGGGCCGCGGCGCCGAGGTCGGCCCCAACTCCCGTCTGACCGACACCAAGGTGGGCCCGGACGCGCGCGTGGACAACACCGTGGCGTACGACTCCGAGGTCGGCGAGGGCGCGTCGGTGGGCCCGTACGCCTATCTGCGTCCGGGCACCCGCCTCGGCGTGAAGGCCAAGATCGGCACGTACGTCGAGACCAAGAACGCGACGATCGGCGAGGGCACCAAGGTCCCGCACCTGTCGTACGTGGGTGACGCCACCATCGGCGAGTTCACGAACATCGGCGCCGCGAGCGTCTTCGTGAACTACGACGGCGAGGCCAAGCACCACACCACGATCGGCTCGCACTGCAAGACGGGCTCGGACAACATGTTTGTTGCTCCCGTCACAGTGGGGGACGGCGCCTACACCGCGGCCGGGTCCGTCATCACCAAGGACGTCCCCGCCGGTTCGCTCGCCGTCGCCCGGGGCCAGCAGCGGAATATCGAGGGCTGGGTGGCCCGCAAGCGGCCGGGCAGCGCGGCCGCGCAGGCGGCTGCGGCCGCCTCCGAAGAGGCTGTTGGCGAAAACTGACCGGAAACATCTGCGCCTGTCACGGCGTACCGTGATAGGCGCACACGATTCGGCTGGCTCGTCGCCAAGGGACCGCGCGGGCTCAGCAGCAGAAGACACCTCTGAGGAGACAGTGCTGTGACCGGGATCAAGACGACCGGCGAGAAGAAGCTGATGCTCTTCTCCGGCCGCGCCCACCCCGAGCTGGCCGAGGAGGTCGCGCACCAGCTGGGTGTCGGCCTCGTGCCGACGAAGGCCTTCGACTTCGCCAACGGTGAGATCTACGTCCGCTTCCAGGAGTCGGCGCGCGGCGCCGACTGCTTCCTGATCCAGAGCCACACGGCTCCGATCAACAAGTGGATCATGGAGCAGCTGATCATGATCGACGCGCTGAAGCGCGCGTCGGCCCGCTCCATCACCGTGATCGTGCCGTCCTACGGGTACGCCCGCCAGGACAAGAAGCACAAGGGCCGCGAGCCGATCTCGGCGCGGCTGGTCGCGGATCTGCTGAAGACCGCGGGTGCCGACCGGATCCTCACGGTCGACCTGCACACCGACCAGATCCAGGGCTTCTTCGACGGCCCGGTCGACCACCTCACCGCCCTGCCGGTCCTCGCGGACTACGTGGGGGCCAAGGTCGACCGCTCCAAGCTGACGATCGTCTCCCCGGACGCCGGCCGTGTGCGCGTCGCCGACCGCTGGTGCGACCGTCTGGACGCGCCGCTGGCGATCGTCCACAAGCGCCGTGACAAGGACGTCGCCAACCAGGTGACCGTCCACGAGGTCGTCGGTGACGTCAAGGGCCGCGTCTGCGTCCTGGTCGACGACATGATCGACACCGGTGGCACCATCTGCGCCGCCGCCGACGCCCTGTTCGCGCACGGCGCCGAGGACGTCATCGTGACGGCCACGCACGGCATCCTGTCCGGCCCCGCCGCCGACCGTCTGAAGAACTCCAAGGTCAGCGAGTTCGTCTTCACGAACACCCTGCCGGACCCGTCCGACCTGGAGCTTGAGAAGATCACGGTCCTGTCGATCGCCCCGTCGATCGCCCGCGCGGTCCGCGAGGTCTTCGAGGACGGCTCGGTGACGAGCCTCTTCGAGGAGCAGTAGGCAGCACCGCTCCAGAAGATCCTTTTGGGTACGGCCTCCCCGCCGGGTAGACTCATCGAGTTGCTCGGCGAGGGAGGCCGTACCCATAGGTACGACGCTCCGTTATCGACGCGCTCTTCGTAGCAGGCCAGTCGTGGCCGGGTAACCCGCCATAGCTATCCATCTGCGTATACGAGGAGTGCACATGTCCGAGGTCAAGCTCGCCGCCGAGGTCCGTTCCGAGTTCGGCAAGGGCGCCGCCCGCAGCATCCGCCGCGCCAACAAGGTTCCCGCCGTCGTCTACGGCCACGGCACCGAGCCGGTCCACGTGACCCTCCCGGGCCACGAGCTGCAGCTCGCGCTCCGCACCCCGAACGTCCTGCTCTCCCTGGACGTCGACGGCAAGAGCGAGCTCGCGATCCCGAAGGCCGTCCAGCGCGACGCCATCAAGGGCCACCTGGTCCACGTCGACCTGCTGCTCGTCACGAAGGGCGAGAAGGTCACCGTCGAGGTCGTCGTCGAGACCGAGGGCGAGCTCGCCCCGGGCAGCTTCCTGGTCGAGAACGTGCTGAACACGCTCTCCGTCGAGGCCGAGGCCACCCACATCCCGACCTCCGTCACGGTCTCCATCGCGGGCCTGGAGGCCGGCGCCGCCATCCACGCCAAGGACGTCGCGCTGCCCAAGGGCACCACCCTGGTCACCGACCCCGAGGCCGTCGTCATCCAGATCCTGGCCGCCCAGGCCGAGGAGCCGGCCGCCGAGGCCGAGGGCACCGAGTCCGCCGAGGCCTGAGCCTGAGTGGGGGGCGCTCCGGCGCCCCCCGCACCCCCTCCCCCCTACTCCCCGCGGAGACAGACGCACATGGACGCCCCCTGGCTGGTCGTGGGCCTCGGCAACCCCGGCCCCGAGTACGCCGCCAACCGGCACAACATCGGGTTCATGGTCGCGGACCTGCTCGCGGAGCGCATGGGCGCCAAGTTCAAGGCGCACAAGGCGCGGGCCCAGGTCGTCGAGGGCCGTATCGGCCCGGCCGGGCCGCTCAACCGCCGGGTGATCCTGGCGAAGCCCCTGTCGTACATGAACCTCTCCGGCGGGCCCGTCACCGCGCTGCGGGACTTCTACAAGGTGCCCACCGAGAACATCGTGGCCGTCCACGACGAGCTGGACATCGACTACGGAGTGCTCCGCCTGAAGCTCGGCGGCGGCGACAACGGCCACAACGGCCTCAAGTCGATGACCAAGTCGTTCGGCCCGGACTACCACCGCGTCCGCTTCGGCATCGGCCGCCCGCCGGGCCGTATGCAGGTCGCGGACTTCGTCCTGAAGGACTTCTCGTCGACCGAGCGCAAAGAGCTCGACTACTTCGTGGACCGCGCGTCCGACGCCGTCGAGGCGCTGGTCATCGAGGGTCTTGAGCGCGCGCAGTCGACGTACAACTCGTAGGACGCGTAACGCGCCACCGCACGAAAAAGCCCCGGCAGCCGTTCGGCCACCGGGGCTTCGCCGTGTTCCGCGCGGGGGTCAGCCGGTGTTGCGCAGGCCCGCCGCGACACCGTTGACGGTGAGCAGCAGCGCCCGTGCGAGCAGCGGGTCGGGGCTCTCGCCGCGCTCCGCCTCGGCCCGCTGACGGGCGAGCAGGGACACCTGGAGGTAGGAGATCGGGTCCAGATAGGCGTCCCGGATCGCGAAGGTCTGCTGGAGCACCGGGTGCGAGCCGAGCAGTTCCTCGCCGCCGGTGATGCGCAGCACCTCGCTCACGGTGAGCGCGTGCTCCGCCTCGATATCGGCGAAGACGTGCTTGAGCTCGTCGGGCACCAGCGTGTCGACGTAGTGGCGGGCGATCCGCAGATCGGTCTTGGCCAGCGTCATCTCCACGTTGGAGATGAAGTTCTGGAAGAAGTGCCACTGCTCGTGCATCTCGTCCAGGACGGTGTCCAGACCGGCCTCGCGCAGCGCCTTCAGGCCCGAGCCGACACCGAACCAGCCGGGCACGATCTGCCGCGACTGCGTCCAGCCGAACACCCACGGGATGGCCCGCAGCCCGTCCAGGCCCGCGCCGGAGTCCGGGCGGCGCGAGGGGCGCGAGCCCAGGTGCAGCTCGGCGAGCTGGTCGACGGGCGTGGAGGCGAAGAAGTACGCGGGCAGGTCCGGGTCCTCGACGAGCCTGCGGTAGGCCGAGTGGGCCGCGTCGGAGACCGTGTCCATCGCCGCGTCCCAGCGCGCGAGCGCCTCGTCGGACTGGCGCGGGGCGGTGTGCAGGGCGGACGCCTGGAGGGTCGCCGCCACCGTCAGCTCCAGGTTCTCCCTGGCCAGCGACGGGATGAGGTACTTGTCGGAGATGACCTCGCCCTGCTCGGTCACCTTGATCTCGCCCTCAAGGGTGCCCCAGGGCTGCGCCAGGATCGCGTCGTGCGAGGGGCCGCCGCCACGGCCGACCGTTCCCCCGCGGCCGTGGAACAGCCTCAGCCGGACCCCGTAGCGGTGAGCGACGTCCCTCAGCCTCCGCTGGGCGCGGTGGATCTCCCACTGGCTGGTGGTGATGCCGCCGAACTTGGAGGAGTCGGAGTAGCCGAGCATGACCTCCTGGACGTCGCCGCGCAGCGAGACGAGGCGCCGGTAGGAGGGGTCCGCCAGCATCTCGTCCAGGATGACGTCGGCGGCGCGCAGCTCGTCCGTGGTCTCCAGGAGCGGCACGATGCCGATCTTCGCCCAGCCCGCGTGCAGATCGACCAGCCCGGCCTCGCGGGCGAGCACGGCCGCCGCGAAGACGTCGTCGGCGCCCTGGCACATCGAGATGATGTACGACTCGATGACCTCGGGGCCGAACCGCTCGAAGGCCTCCTTGATCGTGCCGAAGACGCCCAGGGTCTTCTGCCCGGCCTCGTCCAGCGGCGCGGGCGTGGGGGCCAGCGGGCGGCGCGAGCGGAGCTCCTTGGCGAGCAGCTTCTGCCGGTACTCGCGCGGCATGTCCGCGTACCGCCAGGACTCCTCGCCGAGGCGGTCGAAGAGCTGGCCGAGGGCGTGGTGGTGGGCGTCCGCGTGCTCGCGTACGTCCATGGTGGCGAGCTGGAGGCCGAACGCGGCCAGTGTGCGGATCGTCCGGTCCATCCGGCCGTCCGCGAAGAGCGCGCCGCGGTGGGCGCGCAGCGACGTCTGGATCAGGGTGAGGTCGGCGATCAGCTCGGAGGTGCCCAGGTAGTCGCGGCCGCTCTGGTGCGGGGTGCCCTTGGCGAGCCGCTCCTTGGTGTTGACGAGCTTCTGCCGTACGCAGGTCGCCTTGAGCCGGTAGGGCTCCTCGGCGTTGAGCCGCTTGTAGCGGGGGCTGATCTCGGGGAGCGCCTCCAGGTCGGCCTGGAGGGAGGCGAGGAGCTCCTCGGTGGCGCCCGCGTACCGGATCGAGTTGGACAGCAGCCCGCGCAGGAAGTCGATCACTTCGAGCGCGTCGTTGATGCCGTGCTCGTGCTGGAGGATCAGCACGTCCCAGGTGACCTGGGGGGTCACGTTGGGGTTGCCGTCGCGGTCGCCGCCGATCCAGGTGCCGAAGGTGAGCGGGCGGGTGCCGGCGGGCAGCTCGACGCCGACCCGCTCCAGCTCGGCCGCCAGGTCCTCCAGGACGTCGCCGACCGCGCCCGCGTGCAGCTCGTCCAGGTAGTAGATGGCGTTGCGCGCCTCGTCGGCGGGCTCCGGGCGGACCACGCGCAGTTCGTCGGTCTGCCAGATGAGGTCGATGTTCTCGGCGAGCCGCAGGTCGTGGCGGCGCCGGTCGGCCTCGGTGACCGGGGTGTCCAGGAGCGCCGCGATCCGGCGCAGCTTGTTGAGGACGGAGCGGCGGGCCGCCTCCGTGGGGTGCGCGGTGAAGACCGGGCGCACGTTCAGGTTCTTGACCGTCTCGCGCAGGTGCTCGGGATCGGCGTCCTTGAGCATGTCGGCGGTGCGGGCGAGGAGCCCGCCCTCGGCGGCCCGGTGGGCGCGCAGCTCACGGCCGCGGTGCACCTGCTCGGTGACGTTGGCGAGGTGGAAGTAGGTGGAGAAGGCCCGTACGAGCTTGGCGGCGGTCTCCACCTCGGTGCCGCCGAGCAGCTCGGCGGCGGCCTCACCGTCCGTACGGGTGAGGGCGCGCACGCGCTCGACGAGCTCCAGGAGCTCGGGCCCTTCCTGGCGGACGAGCGCCTCGCCCAGGAGGTCACCCAGTCGGCGGATGTCGGCGCGAAGCTCGGGGCTGGCGGCGGGGGTCTGGTCGGCACTGCTCACAGGTGCGGCTCCTTGCAGTGTTTGAGCACGTCTGGAGGGGTACTGGAGGCTTGCGGACCGCGCTGTCCGACGAGACCCAGGATAGGTGGCCGTGCGCGCGTCGCAGTCCACTGCCCTCTTGTACGGGGCGGCGGCACTGCCATACTTACGTCGCCGTAGGTTACGGGTCCGTAGCCTGGCGGCCTCTCCTCTTCGTCTCTCACCCCGCAGGGGGATTCCCATGACCGCAAGCCCCGACCTCATCGACCCGGCCACCGAACCGCCGGATTCCTCCGCCACCCGCGGGGGCGAGAGCAAACGGTCCGTCGAGCAGATCGCGCTGCTGCTCTTCATCGTCGTTCCGTTCGTGGCGCTGCTCGCCGCGGTGCCGCTGGCCTGGGGCTGGGGTGTGAGCTGGCTGGACCTGGGCCTCATGGTCTTCATGTACTACCTGGGCTGCCACGGCGTCACCATCGGCTTCCACCGCTACTTCACACACGGCTCCTTCAAGGCCAAGCGCCCGCTGCGGATCGCCCTCGCGGTGGCCGGGTCGATGGCCGTGGAGGGCCCGGTGGTGCGCTGGGTGGCGGACCACCGCAAGCACCACAAGTTCTCCGACGCGGAGGGCGACCCGCACTCTCCGTGGCGGTTCGGCGAGACGCTTCCGGCGCTGATGAAGGGCCTGTGGTGGGCCCACATCGCCTGGATGTTCAACGAGGAGCAGACCTCGCAGGAGAAGTACGCGCCCGACCTCATCAAGGACCCGGCGATCCGCCGGATCTCGCGCGACTTCGTCTGGTGGACGATCCTGTCCCTCGCCATCCCGCCGGTCGTCGGCGGTCTGGTGACGATGTCCTGGTGGGGCGCGTTCACCGCGTTCTTCTGGGGCTCGATGGTCCGCGTCGCGCTGCTGCACCACGTGACCTGGTCCATCAACTCCATCTGCCACGCGGTCGGCAAGCGCCCCTTCAAGTCCCGCGACCGCTCCGGCAACGTGTGGTGGCTGGCGGTCCTGTCGTGCGGCGAGTCCTGGCACAACCTGCACCACGCCGACCCGACCTCGGCGCGGCACGGTGTGATGCGCGGCCAGATCGACTCCAGCGCCCGGATCATCCGCTGGTGCGAGCAGCTGGGCTGGGCGTACGACGTGCGCTGGCCCACCGAGGCCCGCCTGGACGCCAAGCGCAGCGAGCCCGGCGCGCCCTCCCGGCGTGCGGAGAAGGCCCACGAGGAGAGCGCCCGTAAGGAGAAGGCCGCAGAGGCGGCATGATGGAGGACGTGGCGACCGACTCCAGTACCACCCGTACGACCGGCAACAACGGCTCGGCGGGCATCGAACGACCCCGGCGGACCCGCCGTACCCGGATGACGGGCGCGGAGCGCCGGGAGCAGTTGCTGGACATCGGCCGCACGCTCTTCGCCGAGAAGGGCTTCGAGGGCACCTCGGTGGAGGAGATCGCGGCGAAGGCCGGCGTCTCCAAGCCGGTGGTCTACGAGCACTTCGGCGGCAAGGAGGGGCTGTACGCGGTGGTGGTCGACCGTGAGATGCGCTCGCTCCTGGAGGGGGTGACGGGTGCCCTGACCGCGGGGCACCCGCGCGAGCTCCTGGAGCAGGCCGCGTTCGCGCTGCTCGACTACATCGAGAAGTACACCGACGGGTTCCGGATCCTGGTCCGGGACTCGCCGGTCGCCCAGTCGACGGGCACCTTCGCCTCGCTGATCTCCGACATCGCGACCCAGGTCGAGGACATCCTCGGCCTGGAGTTCAAGGCCCGCGGCTTCGACCCCAAGCTCGCCCCGCTGTACGCGCAGGCGCTGGTCGGGATGGTCGCGCTGACCGGCCAGTGGTGGCTGGACGTGCGCAAGCCGAAGAAGGCGGAGGTCGCCGCGCACCTGGTGAACCTGGCGTGGCACGGCCTCGACGGCCTGGAGCAGAAACCCCGGCTGATAGGGCACCGCAAGAGCTGAGCGGTGGTGGGTCCCGAATGATCTCGAATGGGTCGCGAGTTTCACTCGTGGCCCATTTTCCACTTCAACCACCCGCGCATCGGCTGTAGGCTTCACGCACATTCCCGGGGGGGATTCCGGCATTCCTTCGTGAGCGGCCACGCGTGCCTCAACGTCCTTTCGACGCGCTGCGTGTGGGCCCCGCGAGGAATGCTCCCGCGTGCTCCGCTTTCGCGTGAGCCGCGATGAATTCGACCCGGTTCCACCCGCATATTCCCTGGGGGGAATTTTGTCTTCTGTGCGCACCTTGCGCCCCGGCCGCCTCGCGGCCTGCACCGCCCTCGCGCTCTCGGCCGGCATGCTCCTTTCGGGCACGGCCTCGGCCGACCAGGCGCCGAAGGGCCCGAAGGCGACCGTCGAGGCCGCCAGGCCGTCCGCCGGCAACCCTGCGGGCGCGCTGCCCGGGCGGATCCACCGGTCGTCGGCCGTCGCGGCCGCCACCGCCGCCAAGCCGCGTCTGGACCTCAACAAGGACGGCTCCACGGACCTGCTCTACCGGGGCGTCGACAACCTGACGTACCTGGAGACCTGGACCGAGAAGGACAACCCGGCGTTCGCGAACTCCTTCGGCGCCTACAAGGACCTCGTCACGCCGGGCGACCTGGACGGGAACGGCACCCCCGAGCTGCTGACCGTGCAGCCCGACGGAACGCTCTCGCTCTACGCCGATGTGACGAACAGCGGCTCCAACTACCCGACCTGGTCGGGCGGCGGCTGGAACGCCTACAACAAGATCGTCGGCGCGGCCGATGTGACCGGCGACGGCAAGGGCGACCTCCTGGCCCGCACGCCCGGCGGCGACCTTTACCTGTACCCGGGCAAGGGCGTCTCCGCCGGTGACCCGTTCGCCGGGCGCATCAAGGTCGGCGGCGGCTGGCAGGGCTACGACCAGCTGGTCGGCGCGGGCGACATGAACGGCGACGGCTTCGGCGACGTCGTGGCCCGCACGCCGGACGGCGACCTGTACTTCTACGCGGGCACCGGCAACGCGGCCGACCCGCTGAAGTCCCGCGTCCGGATCGGCGGCGGCTGGACCGCGTACAACCAGATCCTCTCGCTCGACGACGGCAACGGCGACGGCTACGCCGACATCGCGGCCCGCAGCAACGGCGGCACGCTGTACTTCTACGCGGCCGACGGCAAGGGCAACTTCAACAGCCCCACGAAGATGGGCTCGGGCTGGGAGTACACCCAGGCCTTCAGCGGTACGGGCGCCAACGCGACCCCGCTGAAGAGCAGCATCATCGGCCGCGACACCAAGGGCACGCTCTGGCAGTACTACTCGGAGTACAACGGCCAGCTCTCGCAGCGCTTCAGGGCCAGCGACGACGGCGTCTTCGCGAACTCGCGCCGCCTCGCCTTCGCGGCCTCGATCCGCGGCGGGCTCTACGGCGACCTGCTCCAGTGGGACGACGGCCACCTCTACATCGGCGTCAACCTCAGTGACGCGGGCGGCGGCTGGGGCGGCTTCAACACCCTCGTCGGCGCGGGCGACCTGAACAACGACGGCAAGAACGACCTGCTCGCCCGCGACGGCTCCGGCACGCTCTCGCTGTACCGGGGCTACGGCAACGGCTACCAGTTCTCCTCCCGTCTGAACATCGGCGGCGGCTGGAACGCGTACGACAAGATCGTCGGCGCCGGTGACCTCACCGGCGACGGGCTCACGGACATCGTCGCGCGCACCGGCGACGGCAAGCTGTACCTGTACCAGGGCACCGGCGTCTCCACCTCGCCGTTCAAGTCGCGGGTCTACGTCGGCCCCGGCTGGCAGCAGTTCAAGAACATCGCGGCCCCCGGCGACCTCAACGGTGACGGCCGGGCCGACCTGATCGCCACCAACTCCCGGGGCGAGGCGTTCCGTTACGACTCGAACGGCTACGGCGGCTTCAAGTCCCGCGTGAAGCTGGGCGACGGCTGGAACACGTACCGCGACCTCTACTAGGCCGTGACGTAAGAGTGCCCCGCACCCCTGGAGGGCCGCGGGGCACTGCCGTGTCCACGCACTACGTCAGCGGTCCTTCCTGCGCGCCACCGCGAATATCCGGCGGAACGGGAAGACCGTGCCGTACGGGCCCGGCGGGTACGCGCGGCGCAGCAGGTCGCGGTATTCGGCGAGGAAGGCCTCGGTCGCCTCCTCGTCGTCGGCGAGCGCGGTCAGGGCCGGGCGCAGGGCGGTTCCCTTGACCCAGTCCAGGACCGGGTCCTCGCCGGGCAGCAGCTGTGAGTAGGTCGTCTCCCAGACGTCCGCCTCGCAGCCGAGGTCCGTCAGACGCAGCAGATAGTCGGCGGGTTCGAGGATGTGGACGTAGCGGCGCCCGTGGTCGCCGAGCAGGCCGCGCCAGCGCGGCGA
The DNA here is from genome assembly GCF_042737755.1 of Streptomyces sp. NPDC059994. NCBI lineage: Bacteria > Bacillati > Actinomycetota > Actinomycetes > Kitasatosporales > Streptomycetaceae > Streptomyces > Streptomyces sp. NPDC059994. The sequence continues at coordinate 38,164 of NZ_JBHWUR010000045.1, read as the reverse complement.
CTCGCAGAGCTCGCCGAGCAGGGCGTGGCTGGGCGAGCTGAAGTTGCCGGGGACCTGGAAGGCGAAGGTGCCGCCGGGGGTGAGGCCGTCGAGCCAGCAGGCGAAGGACTCCGGGTGGTTGGGGACCCACTGGAGGGCCGCGTTGGAGACGATCAGGTCGTACGGCTCCTCCGGCGTCCAGTGGGCGAGGTCGGCGGGGCGGAAGTCCAGCCAGCCGCCGCCCCGGGTGGTGCCCGCGTGGTCCTTGTCGGCCTGGGCGAGCATCTCGGGCGAGAGGTCGAAGCCGGTGATACGGGCGTCGGGCCAGCGCTCGGCGAGCAGCGTGGTGATGTTTCCCGGGCCGCATCCGAGGTCCGCGATCCGGGTGGGCGGGTGGCTCCCGGGGCCCGGAAAAAAGGTGTCCGGGGCGCGCGGGGCACCCACGCCCCGGGCGCCGGATGCTCCCCAGGCGACGGCCGTGTCGGCGGCGGCCGCGCCGGCGGAGCCCGGCAGCGCCGGGATCCTCGCCAGTAGATCGAGGAACGGCCGGGTGCGATGGCCGGAATGGTGCAGGTACTGCTGCGGATCCCAGAGGGGCGCGGGCAGCTGGGCAGACGTCCGGGCGGATGTGCCGGTGAATGCCCGGGGCGGCGCCCCGACGGCCTCCGGGACGAAATCGGAATGCATGTTCGAGCCCCCTTGCAGGTACGGGTAGGCGAAGCGGAACAGGGTCCCGGCCCCTGCATGCCCAATGGTGGGGGTTTATATATCTTGACGTCAAGAGACTTCACATCGACAGACCCTCTACACTGATCGTCATGGAGGACGAGGTCGACCGACTGGTCTCAGCATGGCGCCGCGAGCGCCCGGACCTCGACGTGGAACCGCTTGAGGTGCTCAGCCGCGTCAGCAGGCTGGCGCGCCACCTCGACCGGGCGCGCAGACTCGCCTTCTCCGAGCATCAGCTGGAGCCCTGGGAGTTCGATGTCCTGACGTCGCTGCGGCGCGCGGGCGCGCCCTACCAGCTCTCTCCCGGGCAGCTGCTCACCCAGACGCTGGTCACCTCCGGCACCATGACCAACAGGATCGACCGGCTCGCCAAGAAGGGCCTGGTCGAGCGGCTCCCCGACCCGAGCGACCGGCGCGGGGTACTGGTCCGCCTCACCCCCGAGGGGCGCGACCGCGCGGACCAGGCACTGGCCGGGCTCCTGGAGCAGGAGCGGGCCATCCTGGCCCAGCTGTCGCGCACCCAGCGGGGCGAACTGGCGGGACTGCTACGCCAGTTGACCGCCCCGTTCGACAACATCCCCGGCTAGGTCGGCCGGCCCGACCCCGGCCCGGCGCGCCAGCGCGACGGCGGCCAGCGTCGAGTGCACACCGAGCTTGCCCAGCACGTTCTGCATGTGCGTGCGGACCGTGTGCGGGGAGAGGAAGAGGCGCTCGGCGACCGCCTTGCGGCCGAGCCCGGCGACCATGCACCGCAGCACCTCGCGCTCGCGCGGGGTCAGCGACTCCACCAGTCGCTCGCTCTCGGTGCGGTGCTTGCGGGCGGCGGTGAGCTCGCGCAGGACGCCGGTGAGCAGCGCGGGCGGCAGATGCGTCTCGTCCCGCAGTACGCCCCTGATCACCGCGAGCAGCCGCTGCAGCGAGCAGTCCTTGGCGACCCAGCCGGACGCCCCCGCCTGGAGGGCGAGCGCGGCGCGGCGCGGGTCGTCCTTCTCGGCGAGCACCACCGTACGCACGGCGGGCTGGCCCGAACGGACCCCGGCGACCAGCGAGATGCCGTCCACCAGACCCTCGGCACCACCGCCGTCCGGCACGGCCCGGGCCACCGGCGCGCCGGCGAGCGCGCCGAGGTCGGCGTCGACGAGCATCACGTCGAAGCGGCGCCCCTCGGAGGCACCCCGCTCCAGACAGCGCAGCGCGGCCGGGCCGCTGCCGGCGGCCGCGACGTCGACGTCCGGCTCGGCCGCCAGGGCGGCGGCCAGCGACTCCGCGAAGATTCGGTGGTCATCCACCACGAGAACCCGGATACGAACCACAGACACCCCCATGCGTCGGGGAACGGACCGGTCAGGGCACGGCGCCCGGAACAGGGGGAACGGCAGTCGCGCGGCCGCCGCCGTGGACTGACTGGTACCCCACCCCGGGCGTCGTACCCGACTGTCTCGCCCCCTGATCAACACCGGCCCCCACCGGTGCTGTGCTTCAGAGTAGGGCCGTGGGCCGCGAGCGGAAGGTAATTTGCAGAACTGATTGGCCAGGGTGTTTAGGGTGTGGCCCATGTTTCGTTTTGAGGCGGAAGTGGACAAGGCGCGACGGATTCTGCTGCATCAGCGGCTCAAGGACGCCAATACGGAACGCTCTTCGGCGCTGCGCGCCCTGCGCGGCGCCCCGGGCGAGAAGGAACAGCCGCTGCACGTCTGGGCGCTGGACGAGAAGGGCGGCCTGGCGGGCGGCCTCACCGGCCGCGTCTGGGCGAGCTGGCTCCATGTGGACCTGCTGTGGGTGGACGCGGCGCACCGGGGCGCGGGCCTCGGCGCCGAACTCCTCGCGCGCGCGGAGAAGTCGGCCCGCACCGAGCACGCCTGCGCCTGGTCCCGTCTGGAGACCTGGGACTTCCAGGCGCCGGGCTTCTACGGCAAGCAGGGGTACGAGGTGGTGGGCGAGGTACCCGACTATCCGCCGGGCGTCACGGAGTTCACCCTGACCAAGCGACTGAAGTGACCCCCGAAGCCACCCACCAGGAAACCTGGGCCCGTGCCCGGAGGGCACTGACAGACACAGCCAGACGCCCGGCTTCTACCGCAAACAGGGGTACCAGGCGGCGGGCCAGGTACCCGACAATCCGCCGGGCGTCACAGAGTTCACCCTGACCAAGCGACTGAAGTGACCCCCGAAGCCACCCACCAGGAAACCTGAGCCCGTGCCCGGAGGGCACGAACAGACACAGCCAGACGCCCGGCTTCTACCGCAAGCAGGGGTACCAGGCGGCGGGCCAGGTACCCGACAATCCGCCGGGCGTCACAGAGTTCACCCTGACCAAGCGACTGAAGTGACCCCCGAAGCCACC
>NZ_JBHWUR010000045.1:0-35012 GCF_042737755.1 Streptomyces sp. NPDC059994 | reverse complement strand
CACCAGGAAACCTGGGCCCGTGCCCGGAGGGCACTGACAGACACAGCCAGGCGCCCGGCTTCTACCGCAAACAGGGGTACCAGGCGGCGGGCCAGGTACCCGACAATCCGCCGGGCGTCACAGAGTTCACCCTGACCAAGCGGCTTTGACCGCTCGGTACGGGACGACAGCCAGGGGCGCGGGGCCGTGACATCTGCGGCTCCGCCGCGTGGGCGCGACCGGCCACAGACGGCCCGCAGCCGAACGACCACGCATCCGGCGAAGTGCTCAGCGCAGCCTTCGCGCCCCCGCCGACGGGACCGCCGGGAAGACCCCGGGCGCCGTGTAGCCGGCCGCCGCGAACGCCTCCTCGACCGCCTTGGTGACCGTGTCCACCATCGCCGCCTCCACGAGAACGACCGCGGACCCCCCGAAGCCGCCGCCCGTCATCCGCGCGCCGAGCGCCCCGGCCGCCACCGACGCGGCCACGACCAGGTCCAACTCGGCGCAGGAGACCAGCAGATCGTCGCGGAGCGAGGCGTGGCCCTCGGTCAGGACCGGGCCGGCCGCACGCGGATCGCCCGCCGCGAGATGCGCCGCGACCCGCTCCACCCGCTCGTTGTCGCTCACCACATGGCGTACGCACCGGCGAACGGTTTCGGAGTCGAGCCTGGCCAGCGCAGTGTCGAGGCGCGCGTACGGAACTTCGCGCAGGGTGCGCACTCCGAGCGCCCGCGCACCCGCCTCGCAGGCGGCGCGCCGATCGGCGTACGCGCCGTCTCCGAGCGCGTGCTTCACGCGGGTGTCCACCACGAGGAGCGCGAGCCCGTGCGCGGCGAGGTCGAAGGGGACCTGGCGCAGCGAGAGGTCCCTGGTGTCCAGGTGGAGCACATGGCCCTCGGCGCAGCAGGCGGACGCGGTCTGGTCCATGATCCCGCAGGGGACGCCCACGAAGGCGTTCTCGGCGCGCTGGGCGATACGCGCCAGCTCGGGCCGGGTGAGCCCTAGTCCGAACAGGTCGTTCAGGGCGAGCGCGGTCACGACCTCCAGGGCCGCCGAGGAGGAGAGCCCGGCGCCGGTCGGCACGGACGAGGACAGGTGGATGTCGGCGCCGGTGACCGGGTGGCCCGCCGCCCGCAGCGCCCAGACCACACCGGCCGGGTACGCCGCCCAGCCGCCGCCCGAGAAGGGTTCCAGGGCGTCGGCGCCGAGCTCGACCACCCCGCCGTCCATGTCCGCCGAGTGCAGCCTGAGCACCCCGTCGGTGCGCCGCGCGACCGCCGCGACCGCCGTGCGCGGCAGCGCCAGCGGCATCACGAAACCGTCGTTGAAGTCGGTGTACTCCCCGATGAGGTTGACCCGCCCGGGCGCCTCCCAGACCCCCTCGGGGGCCCTGCCGTACAGCTCCTGGAACTCGTCGGCGATGTCAGCGGGATCAGACATCCGCGTTCTCCCGCCGTGCGAACTCCCAGGCGTCCGCGACGATCCCCGCGAGGTCCGCGCGGGAGGGCTGCCAGCCGAGCCGCTCGTGAGCGCGGGCGGCGGAGGCCACCAGGACCGCCGGGTCGCCCGGCCGCCGACCGGCCGTGACCTCGGGGACCGGGTGCCCGGTGACCTTCCGTACGGTCTCGATGACCTCGCGGACGGAGAAGCCGTTGCCGTTGCCGAGGTTGCAGATCAGGTGCTCGCCCGCGGTGGCCGCGTCCAGCGCCAGCAGATGCGCCTCGGCGAGGTCGGCGACATGGATGTAGTCGCGTACGCAGGTGCCGTCCGGGGTCGGGTAGTCGTCCCCGAACACGGAGATCGACTCCCGCTTGCCGAGGGCGACCTGGAGGAGCAGCGGGATCAGATGCGACTCGGGGTCGTGGCGCTCGCCGCAACTTCCGTACGCCCCGGCCACGTTGAAGTACCGCAGCGAGACGGCCGCGAGGCCGTGGGCGGCCGCCTCGCCGGTGATCATGTGGTCGACGGCGAGCTTGGAGGCGCCGTAGGGGCTGGTGGGGGCGGTCGGGTCGGCCTCGGTGAGCAGGGCGGAGGCCGGTTCGCCGTAGGTCGCGGCGGTGGAGGAGAACACCAGCTTGCGCACGCCCGCCGCGCGCATCGCGTCCAGCAGCGCCATGGTGCCGCCGACGTTGTTCGTCCAGTACTTCTCGGGGCGCGCCACCGACTCGCCGACCTGCGAGAACGCGGCGAAGTGGAGCACGGCGTCGTACGAGTGGTCCAGCCGGCGCCCGGCGTCCTGGATGCGGCCCTCGACGAACTCCGCGCCCGCCGGGACGGCCTCCCTGAAGCCCGTGGAGAGGTCGTCGAGGACGGTCACCGTGTGGCCCGCCTCCAGGAGGTGGCGCGCGACCACGCTGCCGATATAGCCGGCACCACCGGTGACCAGGTACTTCCCGCTCATGAACTCGCTACCTCTCGCAGTCGCCGGGCCGCGGCCTCCGGCGGCACGTCATTGATGAACACACTCATGCCGGATTCGGAACCCGCGAGGAACTTCAGCTTGCCGGAAGTGCGGCGAACGGTGAAAAGCTCCAGATGCAGAGCGAATTCGTGCCGGTCGGCGCTTTCGGAGAAGGGCGCCTGGTGCCAGGCCGAAATGTACGGCGTGGGCGGTTCGGCGTCCCCGAAGATCCGGTCGAAGCGCCTCAAGAGTTCCAGATAGATCTGTGGGAACTCTGTGCGCGCCTCGTCGTCCAGGGCCCGCAGGTCCGGGACGCGCCGGCGGGGGTAGAGGTGCACCTCGTACGGCCAGTGCGCGGCGTACGGCACGAAGGCGACCCAGTGCTCGCCCTCCAGGACGAGGCGGACGCGCTCGGCGAGCTCGCGCTCGACCACGTCGTCGAAGAGGTTGCGGCCGCCGGTGCGCTCGCGGTGCTCGGCCAGTGAGCGGAGCATCAGGGCGGTGCGGGGGGTGGTGAAGGGGTAGCCGTAGATCTGGCCGTGCGGGTGGCCGAGGGTGACGCCGATCTCGGCGCCCCGGTTCTCGAAGCAGAACACCTGCTCCACCTGCGGGAGTTCGGCGAGCTCGGCGGTCCGGTCGGTCCAGGCCTCCAGGACGAGGGCGGCCTGCTCCTCGGTGAGGTCGGCGAAGGAGGCGTCGTGGTCGGGGGTGAAGCAGACGACCTCGCAGCGACCGGAGTCCCCGGCGAGGGACGGGAAGCGGTTCTCGAAGACGGCCACGTCGTAGTCGTCGGCCGGGATCTCGCTGTGCCGCCCGTCGCGCGAGGGGCACAGGGGGCAGGCGTCGGCGGGCGGATGGTAGGTGCGGCCCTGGCGGTGGGAGGCGATGGCCACGGAGTCCCCGAGCAGGGGGTCGCGGCGGACCTCCGAGGCGGTGGAGACGGGGTCGAGCGGCCGGGTGTCCGTCTCGTCCCGTACGACGTCGTCCCGCGAGTCGTAGTAGAGCAGCTCGCGGCCGTCGGCGAGCCGGGTCGACGTCTTCTTCACCTGCACCTCCATCAAACAGAACCGAACATAAAGAACCACGAGCCAACACCATCAGTCAATGGGCGCGCCGAAGACTCCGCAGAAGAGAGCCGGACATGGCTGTGGGCGCGACCGCCACGCGGCCGCGCCCACAGCGCGAAGCAACAGAAAAAGAGGTCCGGCTCAGCCCGTCGGCGGGACCGCCCGGTCCAGGAGCCCCGTACGGGCGGCCAGCGCCGCCGCCTCAAGGCGGGAGCCGACGCCCAGCTTCATCAGGACGCGCTGGACATGGGTGCGCGCGGTGGAGGGGGCGATGCCCATGCCCGCGGCGATCAGCCGGGTGTCCTCGCCGTCCGCGACCCGGACCAGCACCTCGACCTCGCGCGGGGTCAGCATCTGCAGCAGCCGCTGCCCCTCGTCGTCCGGCTGCGCGACCGGGTTGAGCAGCTCCGCGAAGGCGCCCTGGAGCAGTTGCGGCGCCACCGCCGCCTCCCCGGACCGCGCCTTGACCATGGCGCGCTCCACGCCCTCGATGCGCTCGTCGTGCCGTACGTACCCGGAAGCGCCCGCGGCGAAGGCAGCGGCGATCCCGCGCGGGCTGGGCACCGGCCCGAGCACCACCACGGCCACCTGCGGCCGCTCCCGCTTGATCTTGACGATCGGGTCGAACACCCCCGGCTCGGCGGGCGCGGCCGTGCCGAGCAGACACACCTCCGGCGCCCGTGCCACCACCAGCTCCGCCGCCCCGGCGACCGGAGCGGCCGCGGCGAGCACCCGGTGCCCGCGGAGCTTCAGTGCCGAGGCCAGAGCCTCGGCGAGCAGGCGGTGGTCGTCGACCACCATGAGCCGCACGCCCATCGAGCAACCCCCATCCCCCCGGGGCACGTTGCCAACTCCCCTGGCCCGGCCCCTCCCTGCCCCGGCAAGCTACACGCTTGTTCGACGTCGCGCGCCCCCTACCGGTGAGAAGACGCCCGGATTGCCGAAATCCCCGGCAATCAGGACTACTTGGCGAACAATTGTGTTCTCCCAGGTGAACGCGGCGGCCCCGGCCGCGGAGGGTGCTCCGCGACCGGGGCCGCCGTGATGGAGAAGTTGACGCCGTACGAACGGCGGCGCGGGATCAGCCGGTGCCGAGGCCGATCAGCAGGTACTTCTTCTCGTCGGTCAGCGTGCTCGGCTTGGAGAGCAGCGTCGCCGACATGAAGAGCTTGCCCTGGTTGTACCGGATCTCGCCGTACTCCGGCCCGAACTGCGAGAGCGCGTCCCGCACGGAGGTGTCCGCCGGGTTCTGCAGCAGGACCGTCTGCTTGAAGCTGCCGCCGTCGACGCTGACGATCTGGCTGCCCTTGTCGTACGGGGGCTTCTTGAACGCGATGACGTTGTTGCCGTCCATCCGCAGCGGCGCCAGCGAGGAGCCGTCGCCCGCGTCGGCCTTGCCGGGCACGGGCTGGCCGGTGGCCAGGTCGAACGCGAGGATCTCGTTGGTGCGGCCGGAGTAGCCGTTGCCGCCCGCGCCGTCGTGCTCCTCCGTCGGGACGTACAGCTTGCCGCCGCCCGCCGCGACCGAGGTGCACTTCTCCACCTCGGTGGAGTCGCAGTCGGCGGCGTACTTGTCGCCCGGCGCCGGGATGCGGGCCAGCAGCTTGCCGGTCTTGTCGTCGATCGAGAAGAAGTCCGAGATCCCGCTGCCGTCGCCGGCGGTGTCGCCGACGTCGGCGGCCACGACCAGCGGCTTGGTCGAGACGATGTGCGCGTACTGGACACCGGCCGGCATCTTGTACGAGGCGGCCGGCGCGCCCGTCTTCGGGTTCAGCGGCTGGATGGTGACCGTGGGGTTGTCGTAGTCGCCGCACTTGCGGACCGCGACCAGCGCCTCGCCGCCGCCGTAACCGGCGTCCTTGCACTGGTCGGTGGTGATCTTCGGCTGCCAGAGCAGTTTGCCGGTGGCCAGGTCCCAGGCGGCGCCGCCCGAGGTGCCGCCGGTGGCGACCGTGCCGCCGCCGACGGTGACCTCTTCGTACATCGCCTTGCGGTCGCCGTCCTTGACGGAGTTCGTCCAGGCCAGCTTGCCGGTGGCGAGGTCGAGCGCCGCGACCTCGGTGCAGCGCGCGTACTTCTCGCCGGAGGCCTTGGGGCCCTCGTAGATGATCGCCGTCTTGCCGTCGGAGGTGACGTGCGTGGTCGCCGCGCAGACCGCGCCGGGCAGCGGCAGCTTCCACAGCTGGGTGCCCTTGGCGGAGTCGTAGCCGACGATCTCGTTGACGCCCGACTTGGCGTACACCTTGTCGGTCAGCCAGGAGCCGTTGACGTGGACCAGGTCGGCGACCTTGGGCTGCGGCACCTGGAAGAGCACCTTGGAGGCGACGTTGGCAGGAGCCTGCTCCTTGCCGCCGCCCCCGGTCGAACCGCCCTCCTTGCCGTCCTTGCCGCCGTCGGCGCCCTGCGTGGAGCCGGACTTGGACTCGTCCTTCTTGTCGCCGTCCTTGCCCTTGGCGTACCAGACGCCGCCGCCGACGATCAGCGCCACCGCGACGACCGCCGCGATGATGATCGTCGTCTGGGTGCTGGGCTTCTTGCCGCCGGGGCCGCCCGGAGGGCCCTGCGGCGCCATGGGCTGGGTGACGGGCTGGCCGGGGTAGCCGTAGCCCTGCTGCGGCTGGCCCGGGTAGCCGTAGCCCGGCTGGGCCGGGGGCGGCGTCTGCGGATAGCCGTACGCGGACGGCTGCCCGGGCGGCGGGGCCTGCGGATAGCCGTACGCCGGGGCCGTCGGCGGCTGGGCCGGAGGCGCCGGAGGCATCGCCGGGGGCGGCGGCGTCGGGGCGCCGAAGCCGCCCGCCGGGGGCGGGGTGGGCGCGCCGAAGCCGCCCGCCGGGGGCTCCTGCGGGGCGCCGAAACCGCCCGGCTGCTGGGGCGGCTGAGGGGGCTGGCTCATGGCGTACGTACCTCTGCGGAAGGGAAGTGGGCGGAAGCGGGCGCGTTCATCAGTTGCCGAACCCCATCAGGGCCTTCTCCTTGGTGTCGCCCTTGGGGCTGGTCACCCGGCCGTTGAGGATGAACAGCCGGCCGTCGCGGTAGGCCACGTGCTTGGAGAAGAAGCCGTTCTCGATGGAGGCGGTGGACGCCGGGTTCTGGAGCACGATCTTCGGCTGACCGCCGGTGGGCGCGATCTCCGCGACCGCGCCGCCCTGCTCGGTGGTGGGCGCGATGTAGGCGAGGACCTTGCCGTTCTCGGCGCTCAGCGGCAGCATCGTGCGGGCAGCGCCCGCGGTCGAACGCCACTTCTCCTTGCCGGTGTTGAGGTCGAACGCCACGACCTCGTTGGTGCGCCCGAAGCCGTCGCCGGAGCTGCGCTTGGGCTCGGTCGGCAGGTAGAGCGTGTTGGCGTCGGCGGCGGTGCCCAGGCAGCCCTGGAGGTCACGGTCCAAGATCGCCCAGCCGCACTCCGGCTGGAAGCTGTCCTTGCTGCTCAGCTCGGAGCGCAGCGAGCCGTCGGGCTTGAACGTCGAGATGTTGAACTGCTTCTTGTCCTTGTTGGTCAGGTAGACCACCAGCGGGTCGGCGGAGAAGACCCGGGCGACCTTCCAGCCCTTGGGGAACTGCTTGGTCCACTTGGGCTTGCCGGTCGTCGCGTCCAGCTCCTGGATCTGGTCGACCCCGAGCGTGTCACCGCCGACCGTGCAGCTGCCCGCCGCGACCAGCCTGGCGCCGCCCGCGAAGGCGTCCGCGCGGCAGTTGCCGCTGCGCTCCTGGCCGAAGACCTTCTTGCCGTCGAGGACCGAGAAGCCGCTGACGCCGCCCATCCGGGCCACCGCCACGGTGTTGCCGCTGATCGCCATGTCGAAGCTGGTCATGATGTCGAAGGTGTTCTCCGACGGGACCGGCACCTTCCAGCCCGCCTTGCCGGCCGCGAGGTCGACCTGCTGGAGCTGGTTGCACTTGGCGTTCTTGGTGTTGTTCTCCTGCACACCGAGGACGATCTTGCCGTCGGCGGTGGTCTGGTGCGGCGCGCCGCACAGCGGAGCGCTGAGCGGCACGCTCCACTTCTGCTTGCCGTCCGTCACCGAATAGCCGATGACTTCCTTGTACATCGCCTTGACGACGGTGTCGCCGATCACCCAGGGGCCGGACTGCTCGGCGCCGTTCTGGGTCAGCTGGGTGGCGTTCTCCTGGAGCCAGACCTTCGCCTCGCCGTCCTTGCGGCCCGCGTTGAGGTCGTCGGCCCCGGCCCGGCCGTCGCCCTTGCCGTCGCCGGTGTCCGTCGTCGGGGAGCCGGTGGGCTGGGCGGCCTGGCTCTTCTTCGCCTCGGGCTTCTTGTCGCCGTCGCCGCCCTTGGTCGCGAAGTACACGCCGCCGCCGACCACGAGCAGACCGGCCACGGCCGCCGCGATGATCACCGCGGGCTTGCCCTTGAAGGGGTTGCGGCCCCCGCCCGGCTGCTCCGGCATCGGGGCGCCCGGGTACTGGGGCTGCGTCGGGTAACCGCCGTAGGGGCCCTGCTGCTGGCCGTACGGACCCGGCTGCTGGGCGTACGGGCCCGGCTGGCCGGGTGCCTGCGGGTAGCCGTAGCCCGGCTGGGCAGCGGGCGCCTGCGGATAGCCGTACGCGGGCGCGCCCTGCGGCGGGGCGGGCGGCATCGCGGGCGGCGGGCCGGCGGGCGGCGGCGGCATCTGCGGCGGCTGGCCGGGCGGAGTGGGTGCCCCGGCGGGCGGGTCCATGGGTGCCCCGAAGCCCCCCTGCGGCGGCTGCTGGCTGGGCGGCTGGGTCACAGCGTGTTTCCCCCTTCGTGCGGACCGCTGCCCGAACGGACTCCCCCGCGTTTCCGGAGCGGAATCGGACATGGTCCCGCACAGTTTGCGTCAGACGAGCGGAGCTTCTTTCTATCACCCACAACCCCTCGAACACGGGGCCGGTCCGCCCCTGTTCCCAAGGGCGGACCGGCCTGTGATGCGGCTGTTATGGAGTTTGCACGTGCTCTTTACGACTCGTCACGCGTCCTCACGCGCCCCACGCACCCCACACGTTCCTAGGCCTCCTCGGCCAGTTCCAGCCAACGCATCTCCAGGTCGTCGCGCTCGCCGATGAGCGCGCGCAGCTCCGCGTCGAGCTTGGCGACCTTCTCGAAGTCCGTGGCATTGTCCGCGATTTGTGCGTGCAGCCCCGTCTCCCGGTCGGAGATCTTGCTCAGCTGCCGCTCGATCCGCTGGAGTTCCTTCTTGGCGGCCCGGCTGTCGGCCGACGAAGCCGTACCGGCGGGCCGGGCGGCGGCCGGCGCCGGGGCGGGGGCGGCCGTCTCGACCATCCGCTTGCGCCGCTCCAGGTACTCCTCGATGCCGCGCGGCAGCATCCGCAGGGCCGCGTCGCCGAGCAGCGCCCACACGCGGTCGGTGGTGCGCTCGATGAAGAACCGGTCGTGCGAGATGACGACCATCGAGCCCGGCCACCCGTCGAGCAGGTCCTCCAGCTGCGTCAGCGTCTCGATGTCGAGGTCGTTGGTGGGCTCGTCGAGGAACAGCACGTTCGGCTCGTCCATCAGCAGCCGCAGCAGCTGGAGACGGCGCCGCTCACCGCCGGAGAGGTCCCCGACCGGCGTCCACTGCTTCTCCTTGGTGAACCCGAACTGCTCGCACAGCTGCCCGGCCGTCATCTCCCGGCCCTTGCCGAGGTCGACCCGGTCCCGGATCTGCTGTACGGCCTCCAGGACCCGCAGCTCGGCGGGGAGTTCGGTGACGTCCTGCGAGAGGTAGGCGAGCCGCACGGTCTTGCCGACCTTGATCTGCCCGCTCGCGGGCTGCGCCTCGCCGTCGGTACGGGACGCCTCGGCCAGCGCCCGGAGCAGCGAGGTCTTGCCCGCGCCGTTCACCCCGACCAGGCCGATCCGGTCGCCCGGGCCGAGCTGCCAGGTCAGGTGCTTGAGCAGCACCTTGGGTCCGGCCTGGACGGTCACGTCCTCCAGGTCGAAGACGGTCTTGCCGAGCCGCGCGTTGGCGAACTTCATCAGCTCGGAGGTGTCGCGCGGCGGCGGCACGTCGGCGATCAGCTCGTTGGCGGCCTCGATGCGGTAGCGCGGCTTGGAGGTGCGGGCGGGGGCGCCGCGCCGCAGCCAGGCCAGCTCCTTGCGCATCAGGTTCTGCCGCTTGGCCTCCTCGGTCGCGGAGATGCGGTCCCGCTCGGCCCGGGCGAACACGTAGTCCGAGTAGCCGCCCTCGTACTCGTAGACGCTGCCCCGCTGCACGTCCCACATCCGGGTGCAGACCTGGTCCAGGAACCACCGGTCGTGGGTGACGCACACCAGCGCCGAGCGGCGGGCCTGGAGGTGGGCGGCCAGCCAGGCGATGCCCTCCACGTCCAGGTGGTTGGTGGGCTCGTCCAGGATGATCAGGTCCGGGTCGGCGATGAGGATCTTGGCGAGCGCGATGCGGCGGCGCTCGCCGCCGGAGAGGGGCCCGATGACCGTGTCCAGGCCGTGCTCGAAGCCGGGCAGACCGAGGCCGCCGAACAGACCCGTCAGCACGTCGCGGATCTTGGCGTTGCCCGCCCACTCGTGGTCGGCGAGGTCACCGATCACCTCGTGGCGGACGGTCGCCTCCGGGTCCAGCGAGTCGTGCTGGGTGAGCACGCCGAGCCGCAGCCCGCCTACGTGGGTGACGCGGCCGGTGTCCGCCTCCTCCAGCTGCGCGAGCATCCGGATGAGGGTGGTCTTGCCGTCTCCGTTGCGGCCGACCACCCCGATCCGGTCCCCTTCGGAGACGCCGAGGGAGACGCCGTCGAGCAGGGCACGGGTGCCGTATACCTTGCTGACTGCCTCGACATTGACCAGATTGACGGCCATTTCACTCCTGAGCAGGGGGCTTGGATCGTCCCCCAGGGTACTTCCCGGGCGAAGGGCCCTCACCGCGCCGAGGTGCCCGCCGCCCCCGGGCGCACACGGTTGCCCGGCCGCCCCGCCCCGGGCGCACGTGGTGCCTCGCTTTCAGGGCCGCGGGGCTGTGACATTCGCGGCTCCGCCGCGTGGGCGCGACCAGCCCCCACCGGGCCGCGGACGAAGAACGACCTCTTGCGGCTGCGGACCGTGCGTGGCCGGTCGCGCGGTCCGCCGCGCCGCCAGGGGGCCGGGGCTCAGCCCAAGACCACGAACGACCTCTTGCGGCTGCGGGCCATGCGTGGCCGGTCGCGCAGTCCGCCGCGCCCCCAGGGGGCCGGGGCTCAGCCCAAGACCACGAACGACCTCTTGCGGCTGCGGACCATGCGTGGCCGGTCGCGCAGTCCGCCGCGCCGCCAGGGGGCCGGGGCTCAGCCCAAGACCACGAACGACCTCTTGCGGCTGCGGACCATGCGTGGCCGGTCGCGCGGTTCCCCGCGCCCCCAGGGGGCCGGGGCTCAGCCCAGGACCACAGTTACCGCGAATGCCCGGGGGCCGGGGCTCAGCCCAGATCCGCAGTCGCCCCAGGGGCGGGGGAGGCAGCCGGCACCGTCGCCCCACGTGCAGGGGAAGTCGCCACCCGGGCCGAGCGGCAGGTGCCCGAGGCCGTCAGAGCCGCGGCGATCTGGTGCGCGCTCTCCTCGCCTTCGGCGAGAAACGCCGTGGTCGGGCCCGAGCCCGAGACCAGGGACGCCAGGGCGCCCCCCGCCGTGCCCACCGCCAGCGTCTGCGCCAACGACGGGCGCAGGGACAGTGCGGCCGGCTGGAGGTCGTTCGCCAGGACCGGCGCCAGCGCGAACGGGTCGCCCGTGCGCAGCGCGGCCAGCAACGCCGGGTCCGCCGCCGGGGACGGCGCCCGAGGCGTGAGGCGGTCGAACTCGCGGTAGACCGCCGGGGTGGAAAGCCCGCCGTCGGCCGCCGCGAAGACCCAGTGGAACGTGCCGCCGACCTCCAGGGGCGTGAGCTTCTCGCCCCTGCCCGTGCCCAGCGCCGCCCCGCCGACCAGGCTGAACGGGACGTCGCTGCCGAGCTCGGCACAGATGTCGAGCAGTTCGGCCCGTGACGCGCCCGTGCCCCACAGCGCGTCGCAGGCGAGCAGCGCCGCCGCGCCGTCCGCGCTGCCGCCCGCCATGCCTCCCGCGACCGGGATGTCCTTGGCGATGTGGAGGTGGACGTCAGGGGACAGACCGAAGCGGGCTGCGAGGAGCTCGGCCGCGCGGGCCGCCAGGTTCGTACGGTCCAGGGGGACCTTGTCCGCGTCCGGGCCGGAGCAGGTGATCCGCAGCTCGTCGGCGGGCGTGGCCGTGACCTCGTCGTACAGGCCGACGGCCAGGAAGACGTTGGCCAGGTCGTGGAAGCCGTCGGGGCGGGCCGGGCCGACCGCGAGCTGGACGTTGACCTTGGCGGGGACGCGGACCGTCACCGTCACTTCTTGGCCTCCGCGATCCGCGCGAACTCCTCCACCGTCAGCGCCTCGCCGCGCGCCTGCGGCGAGATCCCGGCGGCGACCAGCGCCTCCTCGGCGGCGGCGGCCGAGCCGGCCCAACCGGACAGGGCGGCCCGCAGGGTCTTGCGGCGCTGGGCGAAGGCCGCGTCCACCACCGCGAAGACCTCCGCCTTGGTGGCGGTGGTCTGCACCGGCTCGGCGCGCCGGACCAGGGAGACCAGGCCCGAGTCGACGTTGGGGGCGGGCCAGAAGACGTTGCGGCCGATGGACCCGGCGCGCTTGACCTCCGCGTACCAGTTGGCCTTCACCGACGGCACGCCGTACACCTTGTTGCCGGGCTTCGCCGCGAGCCGGTCCGCGACCTCCGCCTGGACCATGACCAGCGTCCGCTCGATCGTCGGGAAGCGGCCCAGCATGTGCAGCAGGACGGGCACGGCCACGTTGTACGGGAGGTTGGCGACCAGCGCGGTGGGCGCGGGGCCCGGCAGCTCCTGGACCAGCATGGCGTCGGAGTGGACCAGCGTGAAGTGGTCCTTCTTGGCGGGCAGCCGGGCCGCGATCGTGCCGGGCAGCGCGCCCGCGAGCACGTCGTCGATCTCGACGGCCGTCACCCGGTCCGCCGCCTCCAGGAGCGCCAGGGTCAGGGAGCCGAGGCCGGGCCCGACCTCCACCACGACGTCGTCGGGCCGCACCCCCGCCGTCCGTACGATCCGGCGGACCGTATTGGCGTCGATGACGAAGTTCTGGCCGCGCTGCTTGGTGGGGCGTACGCCCAGCGCTGCGGCCAGTTCACGGATGTCGGCGGGGCCGAGGAGGGCATCGGGATCAGTGGTGCTCACCGATACAGCCTACGGCCGCAGTGCGGCCACGGGCTCGACCCCCGCTGTACGTAGAGCTTCTTCGCCCGGAACGTCTGCTCGGAGGGGCTGGCGTGCTGCGGGAGGCCGCTGCCGCCGAGGGCGTGCCAGGTGCGGCCGTCGAACTGGTAGAGCCCGCCGTAGTTCCCGGTCGGGTCGACCGCCCCGGGGCGCCCGCCGGACTCGCAGTGGGCGAGCCCCCTCCAGTCGAGGCGGTCGGCGCCGCCGACCACCTCGGGCAGCGGTTTGGTGCCGACCCGCACGGTCTGGGTGACCGGCCGGCGCATCACCTGCTCGGCCACCTTCCTCGGCTTCTGCCGGACGCCGTTGACGGTCCGCAGCGCGTAGGTGACCTTGCGGAAGCCCCGCTGCCCGGGCCGGTCGACGATCTCGGTCCCGGCGAGGAGCGAGTCGTCCTTCGTCTTCTCGACCTCGTACGGGATGGGCTCCTCGCGGACCTCGCGGCTGCCGGTGATGCGCATGACGGTGATCGTCTGGCCGTCTAGGGGGAAGGCCGACGGCGCCACCAAGGTGGTGTCCTGGCCCCGGAGGGAGATCCCGGCCTCCTCGATGGCCTCGGCGACGGTCGCCGCGTTGGTGCGGATCGTGCGCTCGCGGCCGTCGGCGAGGAAGGTGACCTGGCGCTCGGTGCGCACGTCCAGGCCCATCCCGGCGCGGCCGATCGCGGAGGAACGGGAGGCCGACAGATACGCGCCCTCGGCCCGCACACCGAGCTGGCGCAGGGCCCCGTCCACCGTCCGGGCGGTGACCCACTCCTGGCGGCGCCGGCCGTCGAGGGTGAGCGCGACGGGGCGGCCGTAGCGGACGACGACCTCGTCGTCGCCGGTCAGCGCCTCGTGGCGGCCGGGCGCGACGATGTCGTGGTCGCCGACGCTCACGTGCTGGTCCGCGAGGAGCTCGTCGACGTCGTCCGCGAAGGTGTGCAGGGTGCGCGGGACACCGTCGACGGTGAGCCGCACCGCCTTGTCGTTGGCGAGGAACGCGGTGGTCCCGCCCGCGAGGCAGGCGACCACCAGGGCCTGCGGGATGAGCCGGCGCAGGGTGTCGGGGCCGGCGCCGAAGAGCCCGCCGCTCCTGCGGCGCCGCGCGGCCCGCCGCGCGCCGACCCGTGAGCCCTCCTCCTGGCCCGCGGCCCGGCGCGGCCACGGCACCTCGGCCGGCTGCGTCTCGTACGTGTCGTACGAGGGCGGCTCGGCGGGTGGCGGCGCCTCCTGCGGGTACGGCGGCTCGGCGGTTCTGGTCGCCGCGCGGCGGCCGCCGCGTGCGGCACGGTGACTGCCCTGCGAATTCCTCACGGCGCTCCAGAGTTCCGGCCGGTCGTCCCATCGAGGCCGGGACATTAGCGGAGCGCCGGTCACTGTCCAAGGTGATTCGACTACGGAGTGTCGTCACGCTACTCTGCACTCGGCCAGTCGGAGCAACTTCTGCCGTTATCCGTCAGTAATCGAAGGCGCGCGCGGTGTTCTCCGCGATGGCCGCGGCCAGCTCGTCCTCGTGAATTGACTTCACCGCCGCCATGGCGCGCACCGTAATCGGAATGAGATACGGCGCATTGGGCCGTCCGCGGTACGGCGCCGGCGTGAGAAAGGGCGCGTCCGTCTCGACCAGGACCAGTTCGAGGGGGGCGACGGCGAGCGCGTCGCGCAGCGGCTGGGCGTTCTTGAAGGTCATGTTTCCGGCGAAGGACATGAAGTAGCCGGATTCCGCGCAGAGTTCCGCCATTTCCGCGTCACCGGAATAGCAGTGGAAGACCGTGCGTTCCGGGGCACCCTCTTCCCGCAGAATGCGCAGCACATCCGCGTGCGCCTCGCGATCGTGGATGACGAGCGCCTTGCCGTGCCGTTTGGCGATCTCGATGTGCGCCCGGAACGACCGCTCCTGGGCGGCCATGCCGTCGGCCCCGGTCCGGAAGTAGTCGAGCCCGGTCTCGCCGACGGCCTTGACGTGCGGGAGGGCGGCGAGCCGGTCGATCTCGGCGAGCGCGTCGTCGAGGGCGGCGTCGCCGCCGGGCTGCCGCGCCCCCTGGCGCGACCAGCCGTCGGGGTCGCCCAGGACGATCCTGGGCGCCTCGTTGGGGTGCAGGGCGACGGCGGCGTGCACGTTCTCGTGCGCCTCGGCCGTGTCCGCGGCCCACTGCGAACCCTTCAGGTCGCACCCCACCTGGACCACGGTCGTCACCCCGACGGACGCGGCCCTGACCAGGGCTTCCTCCACCGTGGTGGACTGCATGTCCAGGTGGGTGTGGGAGTCGGCCACCGCCACACCGAGCGGTTCGGGCAGCGGCGGCGGGGCATCCTTGGCGGAACTCATGGGGCCGATCCTATGAAAGGCCCCGGCCCGTCACTTCTTGTGGTGGTGCTGGAAGGGGTGCAGGAGGTCCGACAGGTGCCAGTGGTGCGCGGAGTCGGGCGCGGAGTCGGGCGCGGAGTCGGACTCGGCCGCCGCCGGGGTGTCCGGCTCCGGGTCGCCCCCGGACCCGACCGGCCCGGCCGGTGCCTGGTGGGTCGAGTGGTGCGCGAGCCACTGCTGGACGCTGGAGACCCGGCCGGCGCGCAGGGTGCGCACGACGTGCCCGCCGCAGTTCAGACAGGTGGGGTGGGAGAGCGGGGACGGCACCCGTTCCCCGTTCGCCTTGTAGACCACGAACGGCTGGCCCTTGCCGTCCACGTGGTGCTCTATGTCGTACGCCTGCTCCCAGCCATACCCACACCTCATGCACGCGAAGGCGTAAGCCTCGTGTGCCGTGGTCTCAGCGATCTCACTCATGTGCCGGCTCCTCTTGTCCGCTGGACAAGCTCTTGCGAGCGCTCCTTGCGAGCGGGGGGGCGAAAGCGTCCCCCGATCCATGGGACGCCTTTCGCCGCCAAAACGCATCAGGGGCTGTCGAGTGTTGGTGCCGATTTGGCCTTTCCTAGGAAGAAGCCCCGGTGCGCGGCCTGCGCTTTACTTTTTACGATAGTCCTTTGCCGTTCCCGGGTACCTGTCGTGCCGCGTTCTTTGCCGCCACGACCGCGTCGAACACCTCGCGTTTGGGAAGGCCCGCATCGGCGGCCACCGCGGCGATCGCCTCCTTGCGCCGCTCACCCGCCTCCTCGCGCACCTGGACCCGGCGCACCAGCTCCTCGGCGTCCAGCTCGGCGGGCCCGCTCTCGGCCGCGCCCTCCACCACCACGGTGATCTCGCCGCGCACCCCGTCGGCGGCCCACTCGGCGAGGTCCTTCAGGCTGCCGCGCTTGACCTCCTCGTACGTCTTGGTCAGCTCGCGGCAGACCGCGGCGCGGCGCTCGGCGCCGAAGACCTCGGCCATCGCGGCGAGCGTGTCGTCGAGCCGGTGCGGGGCCTCGAAGTAGACGAGGGTGCGGCGCTCGTCTGCGACCTCGCGCAGCCGTCCGAGGCGCTCGCCCGCCTTGCGCGGCAGGAAGCCCTCGAAGCAGAACCGGTCGACGGGCAGCCCGGACAGGGCGAGCGCGGTGAGCACCGCCGAGGGCCCGGGCACGGCCGTGACCTTGATGTCCTTCTCCACGGCGGCCGCCACGAGGCGGTAGCCGGGGTCGGAGACCGACGGCATCCCGGCATCGGTCACGAGCAGCACGCGCGCTCCGCCCTCCAGCGCCTCGACCAGCTCGGGCGTACGGGCGGACTCATTGCCCTCGAAGTAGGAGACGACCCGCCCCGAGGTATGGATGCCGAGCGCCCTGGTCAGGCCGCGCAGCCGCCGGGTGTCCTCGGCGGCGACGACGTCGGCCCGTTCCAGCTCGGCGGCGAGGCGCGGCGGCGCGTCCGCGATGTCGCCGATGGGGGTCCCTGCGAGTACGAGTGTTCCGGTCACCCCGCCATCCTCCCAGCCCGGCGCCGCCCCGGTCGCCCGGGCCCGATCGGGCCCGGCCACGGGACTCGCACAGGCGCTTTCCCTACGATGGCGCGGTGACCAGTACTGCGCCACAGACCCTTGAGGGCCATGACGCCGGAGATCCGCCGCCCGGCTGGCAGGACCGGCTGCGCCGCTTCGGCTACGCGGCCCGGCCGAGAATCGGCCTGCGCGACCGGCTGGTGCCGCCCTACACCCGCCCGTCCGGGCAGCTCTGGGCGGTCCTGAAGGTCTCCCCCGCGACGGCCGAGCGCCTGGTGCGCTGGTCGGCGTGGGGCGGCCCGCTGCTGGTCACGCTGGTCGCCGGGGTGCTGCGGTTCTGGAAGCTGGGCAGCCCGGACGCGGTGATATTCGACGAGACGTACTACGCCAAGGACGCCTGGGCGCTGATCAACCGCGGCTACGAGGGCGCCTGGCCGAAGGACGTCGACAAGTCGATCATCAAGGACCCCTCGTCGGTGCCGATCCCCACCGACCCCGGGTACGTGGTGCATCCGCCGGTCGGCAAGTACCTCATCGGCATCGGCGAGAAGTGGTTCGACTTCACCCCGTTCGGCTGGCGCTTCGTGATGGCGGTGCTCGGCACGCTCTCGGTGCTGATGCTCTGCCGGATCGGGCGGCGCCTGTTCCGCTCGACGTTCCTGGGCTGTCTGGCGGGCGCGCTGCTCGCGGTGGACGGGCTGCACTTCGTGATGAGCCGGATGGCGCTGCTCGACCTCGTGGTCATGTTCTTCGTGCTCGCGGCCTTCGGCTGCCTGCTGATCGACCGGGACCGGGCGCGGGCCCGCCTCGCGGCGGCGCTCCCGGCGAGCGAGGACGGCGACCTGCGCCCGGACACGGCCGTGGCGGAGAGCCTGCGCCTGGGCTGGCGCCCGTGGCGGATCGCGGCCGGGGTGATGCTGGGCCTGGCCTGCGGCACCAAGTGGAACGGCCTGTACGTCCTGGTCTTCTTCTGTGTGATGGCGGTGCTGTGGGACGCGGCCGCCCGCAGGACGGCGGGCGCGGTGCGCCCGTACCGCGCGGCACTCAGGAAGGACGTGTTCCCGGCGTTTGTCTCCACGGTCCCGGTGGCCGTGGTGACGTATCTGGCCTCCTGGACCGGCTGGTTCATGACCGACAAGGGCTACTTCCGGGACTGGGCGCACGGCCGCGACGGCCTCTCCCCCGACCACGTCAAGCTGCCGCTGCTCGGCAAGGTGAGCCTGCCGCAGTTCGACATGAGCTGGATGCCGGAGTCGCTGCGCAGCCTGTGGCACTACGAGGCCGAGGTCTACAGCTTCCACGTCAACCTGCACGACAAGCACACCTACCAGTCCAACCCGTGGAGCTGGATCGTCCTGGGCCGCCCGGTCTCGTACTTCTACGAGAGCCCCTCGCCCGGCACCGACGGCTGCCCCTCGGACACCACCGGCAAGTGCGCCCGCGAGGTGCTGGCGCTCGGCACTCCGCTGCTGTGGTGGGCGGCGTGCTTCGCGATCCTGTACGTGCTGTGGCGCTGGGTGTTCCGGCGCGACTGGCGGGCGGGCGCGATCGTCTGCGGCATCGCGGCGGGCTGGCTGCCGTGGCTCCTCTACCAGGAGCGGACGATCTTCTTCTTCTACGCGGTCGTCTTCGTGCCGTTCCTGTGTCTGGCGGTGGCCATGATGATCGGCGCGATCCTCGGGCCACCGGGCTCGGACGAACGGCGCCGGGCCATCGGCGCGATCGGCGCGGGCGTGCTCGTGCTGCTGATCGTGTGGAACTTCATCTACTTCTGGCCGCTGTACACGGGCACGGCGATTCCGCTGGATTCGTGGCGAAACCGGATGTGGCTGGATACCTGGGTCTAGCTGGAAAAACGGTGGCCCCGGAGCGTCTGCGCTCCGGGGCCACCGTGGTGGTTGCTGGTCCTTCCCGGTCGTCGTGGGCCGTCCCTAGACGGCCCACAGACGGCCCCAGAGGGGGACCCAGAGAGCGGATCGGGCCTGGAATCGCCGTGCATCGCGCCGCTTCCTCCACCTACCCGATGCACGGCCCGACCCCTAAAGTGGTGGCATGAGTGTAGTCACCGTGCGCATACCCGATGATCTCGACGCCGACGTCCGCAAAGCCGCCGCCGACGCAGGACTCTCGCTCAACGCCTACATGGTCCGCACGCTGCGCGAACAGACCCTCCGCGAAGCGCTGGCCACCCTGGACAGCGAAGGGGCGCTGCTGGTCGATACCGGCGACGACGACCCGGCAGGGGACATCCGTTGAAGCGTGGTTCCGTCTGGGAATTGCCCGTCGGCGACACGACGCGCACCGTCGTGATCCTGTCCATCGACGAAGTGAACGCCAAGTTCAAGGCCGCAGTCTGCCTGCTCCTGCACCCCCCGGGCGCCTACCCGGACACGCTCCTGTCCGTGCCCATCGCAGACCCGGTGCGCGCTGTCGCCGTGCCCGTGAACATCACGCAGTACGCGGCCCGGCGCTTCGAGAACGCGAAGCTGGTCGGCGCGCTCGCACCGGACACGATGGAGCGGATCGAGCGCGCCGTACGTTCCGTCCTCGGCCTGTAGGGGCCTCTCAGGGCCGTCCCGCTGCTCAGGGGGCCGGGACATGCGTCAAGGCGTCGGCAAGCGTGGCCATGTCGTCGATGACGGCGTTCGCTCCGGCTTCCGCCAGCGCCAGAGCTTTGCCCGGTCGGTTGGCGTACCCGATCGACCGGGCCGCCGCCGCGTTCGCCGCTTCGACATCGCTCACTGAGTCCCCTACAAGGGCGCAGCTCCCGGGGGCGACATTCAAACGGTCAGCAGCGAGATAGAGCGAGTACGGCGAGGGCTTCATTCGGTGCGGCTGATGACTGGGACGCCCCACGACCTCGCCCACCAATGCCGCCAAGCCGTGGCGAGCGAGGAATTTCCGCACGCACTCTGCGGAATTATTGCTCACAATGGCCACGCTGCGCCGCGACGTGCCAGCCGCCTTCAGCGCGGCAACAGCCCCCGGCGTTGGGTCTCCAGCCAACTTCACCGCTTCCATTTCGGCAGCAGCGAGAGTCGCCTCAACGGCCAGCAGGGCCTCTTCGCCACCTTGCGGAGAAACTCGCAGAGCATCCATGAAATCCATCTCTCGCATCTTCTCCGAGAGACCAAGATGGAACTTTTGCATCACATCAGCGAGAGCGCGCACGACTTCTGAAGCGGGAAGTCCGGAGAAAACTTCACAGACAGGCCCGTCGAAGTCGAAGAACACGCCCCGGGTTGCCGAGAGGGTCTCATGGAGACGCTCACTCTCCATCAGGATCGAAGTCCCTTCCGATCGTCGTCCAGACGCTGTCGAACCACATCCGCGCCTGTTCAACCTGCTTCGCACCACTAGAGGATTCACCCTCGTTTATCGAGTAGTGAAACAGAGTCGCGTCGGGGCCGATCAGGTCATAGATCTCAATGGCCTTCCCCTGCGCAACCACCTTGTTAGGGCGGATCGGGTAGTAGCCAAAGAATGCGTCTTCCTCGTTCACCACATACAGCTTGAAGAACTGCGTTCCGCTGTGGACACGAACCTGCACCCGAGTTTCGGGAACGAGACCAAGGAGACTCAGTTCGTGCACCTGATTGGCAATACCCCGAGTAAATCCGACCATGAGGCCATGCATTCGATTGCGTAGGCGAGGATCATCCGCGCCATCACTCATCCGCACCGGGGCAGCCTGCGGCACCGACATGTCCGGAACCAGGATTCTGATGTTGATGCTGGCGGGAGTGAGGCGTCCAATTCGAATTTTATCGATCGGGTCCTGAAGAGCCGCATGCAAGGTCTCGCTTGAGAATCCAGCGAAGTCGATGGACACGTTCTGACTAGAGAACGCCTGCTCTACATACGGGCGCAGACCGGCCGGGCGCTCAGTCCGGTTGCGTACATAGACGCCACTCCCCTTTCGGGAAACGACCAAGCCCTCGTCTTCAAGGTCACGGAGCGCGCGTTGGATCGTGGCACGCGCGAAGCCATACAGCTCGGTGAGCTTGCTGTGAGACGGCAGCTTCTCTCCCGGGGCCAGCCGCCGCGTACGGATGGCCGCTCCGAGGCTGCTCGCCACCTGCTCGTAGGGCGGCCGACTGTCGTCCGGGTCCAGCGGTTCAGGCGCGAAGGTCATGCCGCCGATGCTACGCCCTCCGACCAACATCAGGACAGCCAGGATAGCCAGGTGTTGACATGACTAGCCAGGCTGGCTACGTTGTGGATGTGCCGATTGGGCTAGCCAAGTTAGCCAGATCGACGGGGCGGTTAGTTGCGCCCCACACCCAGGAGCCCCGCGTTGGTCGGGGGGAGGTTTCCCGGCGCCTTGTCAGCCGGAGGGCTTGAGACCGAAAGGTCACGTCTCCATACGCCTTCGCCGGGATGGCGGCTTACCTCACACGGGAGCCGTCGACCCGAAGGGGACATCCGCACCACCTCTGATCTTCCGCAGCACTTCGTGTGCTGCGGCCGGTTGCCTCCTCCGCCCGTCTGGCGCTTCGGCGCTGTACGGGCGGGGTGGCAGGGAGCCGGAATCGCTCCATCCCAACTCGTTTGAGGAGTGGATGAGCTGTGAGCCAGAACGCCGCCGCCTTCGCTGCTGTGTTCGTCGCCCTGTACGTCGCGCACAGCGTGGGCGACCACTGGGTGCAGACCTCCCGCCAGTCGGCCGACAAGGGCCGTCCGGGCTGGGTCGGCCGTCTCGCGGACGCCCGGCACGTCGCCACCCTGACCGCCACCAAGGTCGCGTTACTCCTGCCCGTCGCGCTCCTGCTGGACCTGTCCCTGTCCGTGCCCGGCATCGCTGCCGGGCTCGGCCTGGACGCGGTCACCCACTGGTGGGCCGACCGCCGCAGCACGCTCGCGTGGCTGGCCAAGGTCACTGGCAAGGGCGAGTTCTACCGGCTCGGTGCCCCGCGCCCCGGCATGGGCGACAACCCGCACATCGGGACCGGCGCCTACGCGCTGGATCAGTCCTTCCACCACCTGTGGCTCCTGATCGCTGCACTGATCATCGCCACCGTCTGAACCGATCATCCCCACGGCGCGCGGCCCCGGTGCTGGAACACCGGGGCCGCTGTTCGAGCCGTCTCACCTGCTAGGGAGACCACGACTCATGAACCACATTGCCACAGTTCAGGACGCTGTTACCGCGTTCGCCGACTGGATCGAACCGACGGATGCGGAACTGGACGCGATCGAGCGCGAGATGCCCGTGATCCTCGCGGACGTCGACCTGCTGGACGCGCGGATCATGACCCTGGACCGCACGCCGAACGAGCTGGACGCCCGCCGCATCCGCCGGGCGCGGCGCCGGGCGCTGGCCGCACGGGTCGCGCTGCTCAACCGCACGCCCGGCACGCTGCCCCTGCCGGGCGGTGCGGCATGAACCGCAAAGGAAAGATCCTCCTCGTTCTCGCTCTGGTGGCCGTGGTCGCCATGGCGTTCCGGGTGTCGTGGAACGCGTTGCGGGACATCGCGGGTGCGGTCGGCGCGGACCGCACCGCCGCCACGCTCTACCCGTTCGTGGTCGATGGGCTGATGGCGCTGGCGCTGGTCGCCACCCTCGTACTGGCCGACGACGACCGCCGGTTCGCGCTGCGGGTACTGGGCACCTACACCGCCGCGTCGCTGGTCCTCAACTACGTGCACGGTCTCGTACCCGCGCTGCACGGCCGTACGGTCGACTGGGGCCGACTGGCCGACTGGGACCCGGCGAACTGGGCCCTCGTGCTGCTGGCGACGTCGCTCCCGGTCGGCTCGATCTACTTCGGCTCCGATCTGGTCGCCAAGGTCCTCCACCACCGGCCGACCCCGATCAGCGTGAATGCGGAGAAATCGGCTGAGACCGAGATGATTCGGTCTACTCCTGACCTCCCCGAATCGACCCCGCCACAGGTGCCCATCAACCCGGTGCGGATCCCTGCGGCGGTACAGGTCGGCTTCCTCAAGCCGATGATCCCGCCCAAGTCTGTCCCGTCGACCGTGCTCGCCCCGATCGGGCAGACATCGGCCGCACAGTCGACCCGGCCGCGCCGGGCGACCGGTCGGGTCCCGCAGTCGGCACGGTCGACTCAGCCGCGCCGCACCCCGGAGCAACTGCTCACCGAAGCGCGGGCGCTGGTGGCCGACTGGTCGGATGCGGAGCTGACGGCCGAGGGCATCCGCCGGGCACTGCACACCTCCCCGGCCAACGCCCGTGCCCTGCGCGACACGCTGCGCACGGAGCGGGCCGCTGCTGAGGCGGTCGCCTGATGTCCGCCGCGTACGGGAAGTGCTTTGACCCCTCCGGCGCCCGCTACGGCGTCCCGACGTTCCCGTGGCGCTTCGCCCCGGAGGGCTACGCCACCCGCCGACAGCTCCGCACGCAGGGCTTACGCCCCGGCGGTCAGCCGGTGGCCGCGCAGGTCATGCGCCGCTCACGACACCGCACCGGCGGGGTGAGCGTCGCCTACCTGTACCGCGTCGAACTGGCGCTGCCGGTGCGGCCGATGACGTCGCGCAAGTGGGGCGCGCTCGCGCTGGCGATGCTCGCCCGCCGCACCTGCCCCGTCTGCGCCACGGTCGCCGACTACTGCATCCCGCGCTCGCTCAGCATGTGCGTGACCTGCGCCTACCCCGAGCATTCCGCTGCCTGACCGCTGGAGACCACGATGGAGAATCTTCCGATCCCCGCTGTCGTCCGGCTCCCGGACGGCACCTACACCTACGCCGACCACCTGCCCGCCGTACGACCGGAGCAGGTGGGCCCGCAGGTCGTCCATCAGCACATCCACCAGGCGCCGCCCGACCGCACGGTGCAGCGCCTCGCGCTCGGGTCCGGTATCGGGGCGGGGACGGTGGCGGCCGGGGTGTACTTCGGCCCGCTGCTCGTCGCTGCCCTGACCGCGATCGCTGCCGACCTGGCCTTTCTCGCGTTCCTCGCGGTCGTTCTGACCTGGGGTGTGGTCACCCTCGTGCGCTCCGTCGGCGGATCCGACGGCCGCGCCGCCGCCCGCACGCTCTCCAAGTCCCGTCGTCGTCGCTGACGGCCCCTCCGTCCTCCATCCCGGCCGAACCCGGGGTGGAGGCGCGGTAGGGCCGGACAGTCCGGCCCGGACAAGGGGAAGCACCGTGAAGGCGTCGTACACCCCGGCCGAGAAGCGCGAACGCGCCTGGCTCCTGCTCCGCACCTCCAAGCAGGCCGTCGCGGACGCGGTCGACCCGCGCCTCGTGAAGCGTCTGGACCGCATCGAGCAACAGGCCGCAGAGCGCGGGCAGCGTGAGTACGAGTCGCTGCACCGCCGCCTGGAAGTCGCCAAGGACACCGCCGCCGACGCACGAGCGGCTGAGCGCACCGCGCCGCGCGCCGACAAGGGCGCCGCCCGCCACGCCACCCGCGAGGCGAACAAGCAGGTGGCGCGCATCGAGAACGAACTGCACCGGCACTGCCGCTAGCTGTGCCCCGGGGCGGCCGTCCCGGCCAAGGAAACCGGCCGCCCCGGGCCCCGCCCACTCCGCTCACGAAGTCGGACAGGAGACGTCCAGCATGACCGAGAACGTCGTTCGCCTACACAAGGACACCGAACCGGCCGCCGATGAGGCGGCCGTGACCACGCTCACCGTGGTCCCCGACCCGGCGCCGCCCGTGCTCGTGCCGTTGTGGGTGCGCTCCGGCCGCGCCATCAAGACCATCGTCACGCACGAGACGACCAAGACGGCTGTGCGGGCAGTGGCCCGCCACGGCCTGTACACCGTCAACGGGGGCCGGATCGTGGCCCGCCGCACCTGGGACGGCAAGACCGGGGCCCGCTACGAGCGCATGCTGCGGGCTGCTGAGGCCACCGGGAACTACGAGGTGGCGCAGGAGTGGGAGGAGCGGTTGCAGCGCTTCCGCGACGCCCGCCACCGCCGCCGGATGGACCTGCTGCGCTCCCCGGCCGACGCGGCCAAGGGTGCCGCCATCGGCACAGGCCTGGGGATCGGTGTGCTGGTCGCGCTCGGGGTGGTGATGGCCCTCAACACCAAGCACCCGGCCGACGTCATCACCCCGCTCAAGGCCACCGTCGACTTCATCGCCCTGCTGATCCGCATCGTCCAGGTCGTATGGGGTCCCGCGCTCACCCTCGGCCCGCTGCTGGCCCTGCTCGCCTTATGGACGGTCGGCAGCAAGCAGCAGGCCGCGCCCGCCTGGGCCCTGCCCGCCAGCGTCCGCAACAGCGAGGGGGAGCCGATCACCCCGTCTGTCGTCGTCAAGGCCCTGCGTGACCTTGGGGTGCCGACGCTGCGCAACGCCATCAAGGAGATGGGCGACGCCGGGGCGTCCATGCTCTCCCCCATCACGCTCGCCGGCTGTGGCGTGGAAGTCGACGTCAGCCTCCCCTCGGGGGTCTCCACGATCGAGGTGCAGACCCGGCGCCGCAAGCTCGCCGAGAACCTGACCCGGCACGAGCACGAGGTGTTCATCACCATCCCTCCGGCCGCCCGCACCGTCCGGCTCTGGATCGCTGATTCCGGCGCCCTGGACGAGCCGATCGGCCCCTCCCCGCTGGTCACCGACGAGACGATGACCGCCAGCTACAAGAGCGGCAAGGCCCCGTGGGGTCAGGACCTGCGCGGGGACGCGGCCGAACTGAGCCTGTACCAGCGCCACCTCCTCGTCACCGGGCGCTCGAACCAGGGCAAGACCGCCTCCCTGCGCGCGCTCGCCCTGTGGCTCGCGCTGGACCGCTCCGTACAGTTCTGGCTCGGCGACCTCAAGGGCATCGGGGACTGGGCCATGTTCGACGGCATCGCCGACGTCCTCATCCAAGGACCGACCGATGACCACGTCATCCAGGTCACCGAGATGGTTGAGGACGCGGTCGATGAAATGAACCGCCGCATGGAAGTGCGCCTGAACGACCCCACAGCCGTCTTCCGCCCGCTCATCGTCCTGGTCGACGAAGCGCAGGTGGCGTTCATGTGCCCGGCCATCGACGACGCCAAGCGACCGTACGGCGGGGCCAAGGCCACCTCCCGCTACTTCATGGCCGTCCGCAAAATCCACAACCAGGGCCGTGCGGTCGACGTACTGATGTGGCAGGGCACCCAGGACCCCACCGACCAGAACCTTCCCAAGCTCGTGCGGGAAGGTGCGCACACCCGCGCGTCCCTCGTGCTGGGCACCGAGACGCAGTCCCGCATGGCCCTCGGGGACAAGGCCGTCGACGACGGCGCCGCCCCGCACCAGCTCCGCCAAGGGCTCGACAAGGGAACACTGGTGGTCGCCTCCGACGGCATCGTCATGGCCAAGGGCCAGTCGTCCATCACGGTGCGCACCCACTTCATCGACGACGACCCGGCCGCCGAAGTCGCCGAACGGGCCAAGGCCCTGCGCGACGGCGTGAGCACCCTGCACGTGGTCGAACGCGGTGAGGAGCGCGACCCGCTCGCCGACATCCTCACCGTCCTCGGCAGCGACGAACGCGTGCGCACCCAGGACGTCATCAAGCGGCTCTCCACACTGAGCGAAGACACCTACGGCACGTGGTCGTTCGTCGACCTCAAGCGCGTCCTGGACGACGCGGGAGCCGAGCCGTACAAGTCCGACGGCCGCATGGTCGTCGCCCGCGACCGCGTCACCCAAGCACTCGCCAACCGCGACAGCGACGGTTCCGCTTCCGCCTCCCAGTGACAGGGAGGCACACCCCACACAGGCAGGGAGGCAGGGAGAACTCCCTCACCGCCTCCCTGCCCCACCTCCCTGGCCCTGAGCTGCACAAATGATCCCCCAGGGAGGCAGGGAGGCACGCAGGTCAGACCCCAGCAACACCCCTCCAGAGCACTCCCCGGAAGGGGGGCTCTGCCTCCCTGCCCCATCACCGGAACGGATTCCGCATCCACCCAAGCAGAGAGGAAACAACGACATGAGCGCCGTTCTGTGGCCCATCGCCGCCCGCATCGCCACCGCCCTCAACACCGTCAACGGCACGAGTGACCACGAACGGGCGATGCGCCTGCTCAAGGTCAGCGAGGAAGCGGGCGAGGCGTCCGCCGCGTACATCGGCATGACCGGCCAGAACCCCCGCAAGGGCACCACCCACACCGCCGCCGACGTGGCCGACGAACTGTGCGACGTCATCATCGCCGCAGCCGTCGCCCTGCACGACTACACCCCCGCCGCCCCGGCCGTCCTGGAAGCCAAGCTGCACGCCGCCGCCAGGCGCCTGAACGCTCTCGCTCACACTGCCGACCACCGGAAGGACCCGGCCGCATGAGACTGCGTATCCAGCGCACCGAGCTGCCCCGCAACGCCCTGATCCTCACCGACACCCCCCGCCCCGACTGCCCGCAGTGCGAGGGGGACGGCGGGATCGAAGAGGACTACGGCGACAACACCACCGGCGAGTACGCGGGCACCCGCTGGTACCCGTGCACCTGCTGGAACCAGACCCGCCGTTGGCTCCTGCTCCCCTTGCCGCGCCGCCCGCTCTGGTCGCGTCGCACCACCCCGGCCCCCGACCCGTGGGGCCCCGTCGGCTACAGCGACGAACCGCCCTTCTAGCTCAGCCGAGGGCGGCCCCCACTCACGCCAATGACCGGGGCCGCCCTCGTCCACTCGTCCACCAACAGACCTGTGGAGGTCTCCAGCATGACCCAACCCACCCACATCCGGCGAGCCACCCGCGCCACGGCGTTGGAGGCGACGTCATGAGCGGCACGCATGACCTCTTGCGCACCGCGCTGGACCTCGCGGCGGACGGGCTGCCGGTGCTGCCCCTGCGTCGGGGCAAAGTCCCGTTCGGGAACTGCCGCACCTGCACAAGGAACGCCTGCGGCGGGCGGCCGAACATGAAGACGTCGGGCCCCTGCCAGTGCCCCGACGTGTGCCACGCATGGGCCGCCGCCACCACCAACCCCCGCGTCATCGGCTCCCCGCAATGGGCCCCGGCGTGGCGGCAGGCCGTCGGCATCGGCTACCACCCCGGCGGCGCCAACCTCACCGTCGTCGACCTGGACTCCCCGGCAGCCGTTACCTGGGCGCGCCAGAGCTTGCCGCCCACCCGGACCGTGGCCACCATGCGCGGGCAGCACTGGATCTACCAGGGCGCCATGCGCTCCGTGAACGGCGTCCGGCCCGGTGTCGACATCAAGTCCACGATGGCCTACGCCCGCTGGCGCGGCCCCGGCACCGGCACCACGACCGCGCTGCCGGACGAGGTGCGCGCGCTGGTCGTGAGGGAACCCGCCACCGTCCGGCGGGTACCGCCCGCCATCACTGCGGCTGCCCCGGCTGGGGGCGGGGAATGCCGTCACCGCACGCCCGCCTACCTGGAACGCGGCATCGTCATGGCCGAGCAGCGCATCATCGACGCCCGCAGCTCGGTGCACACCACCGTGTACCGGACCTTCCTGGCGGTGCTGTCGACCCACGGCCGGTGCGGCTGCCTCACCGACGCACACATCGCGCGGCTGTTCACGGCCGCTCAGGCCAAGGGCGAGTCCCTGCGGCACTGCGCCGACGCGTGGGCCAACGCCCGCACCGCACTGGGGATGTGAGCCGTGTCCGAGGACGAGAAGACTCCGGCCCGCGAGATCATCACCGACTACGCACAGGCGCACTTCCGGTACTTCCGCACCCCCGACGGCACCGTCTATGCCCAGAAGAACGGCCACCCCGTCGCCCGCCCGATCCGCTCCCAGGGAACCGCGGGAAGCCACCGCCAGGAACTCATGGTCGGCCTGTTCAAAGACGGGCTCGGGGTCTTCAACGGCACCGCCTTGAAGGAGGCGTTGGACTTGATCGAAGCACTCGCGCTGTCCGAGGACACGCAGCCCGTGCACATCCGCGTCGCCCCCGGGTTCGACGGAGCGACGTGGCTGGACCTGGGCCGCAGCGACGGCCAGTCCATCCGCATCCACTCCACCGGTTGGGACATCCTCACCCCGGACCCGCGTGAGGTGTGCTGGCGGCGCACCCAGCTCACCGGGGAACTCCCCCTCCCGGCCAAGGACACCGACGGCAAGGGCATCGACCTGTTGCTCAGGCTGTGCAACTTCGCCAACGCGGAAACCGAGTGCCTGGCCATCGCCTGGCTCATCGGCTGCCTCGGCCCGTCCGTGCCAGTCCCCGCCCCCTTCCTCACCGGCCCGCAGGGCGCGGGCAAGTCCACCGGGGGCCGGATGCTCGTACGGATCATCGAGGGCATGAGCGGCGACCTGCGCCGGGCACCGAAGGATGAGGAAAACCTCATCGCGGCCGTGGCGGCCGGATGGGTCACCGCCCTCGACAACCTCTCCCACATGACGCCGGACCTGTCCGACGCCATGTGCTGCATCGTCACCGGCGCCGAGAACGTCAAGCGCGCCCTCTTCACCGACGGGGACGTCTTCCGCGTCGGCTACCGCCGCCCCCTGCTCATGACCGGCATCGACGTCGGCGTCATCCGACCCGACCTCGCCGAACGGCTCCTGCCCCTGCGCCTGGAGCGGCCCCGCGTCCGGCGCACCGAAGCGGAGCTGTGGGCGGAGTACGCGGAGGTGCTGCCGGTCGTGCTCGGCTCGCTCCTGGACCTCACGGTCAAGGTCCGCGCTGCCGAGGCGGAGACCCCTACCGACCTGCGCATGGCCGACTTCGCCCACCTGTGCGCGCAGCTCGACGCCGCCACCGGCCTCGGGGCGCTCGCCGCGTACCGGGCGAGCCTGGACGACCTGAATGACGACGTCATCGAGGGTGACCTCCTCGCGCAGACCGTCTTGAGGCACGCCGAGACCATCGAGCCGGGCGGCGCCCAGCGGATGACGTCCACCGAGTGGCTGCACTGCCTCAGCCTCCTCTACGGCGGCGAGGAGAGCCGTCCCCTGCCCAAAGGGTGGCCGACCACCGGGAAAGTCCTCTCCGACCGCCTCAAGCGCCTTCAACCCACCCTCGCCGCGCGCGGGGTCGTCATCGACTCCGGGCGCACCAGCGAAGGGCGGTACCTCGAAATGAGCCGTCCAGCCGTCCCGCCGCCCAACGAACAGAAGCAGATGTTCTGACGCGCGTTCCGCTCCCGCTCAGGCGGACAAGCAAGAGGAGCACCCCGCGCCGGGCGTGCTCCTCTTGCTGTTCGGCGGAACGCCGCCCAAAGGTCGCGCCGCGAAGCGGCTCCTTCTTCACGCTTGAAGGCACCCCCGCACTACTGCAGACACCCCCTCTTTTGTCCTAAGAGGGAAGACGCTGCGTCATGTGCGTCATGACGGCCAGAAAACGGCACCTGACCTGCGGCGAAGACCATGACGCAGACGGCTGCCTCTGCGTCATCCTGCGTCATCTGCGTCACGCCGTGACGCAGCCCATGCCGCACCCATGACGCACGCCCCGACCGCTGCGACACACAAACCCGCAGGTCACCGGCCCGCATGACGCTGATGACGCAATGACGCAGAAATCCGCACCTCGGACAGCACAGCCTCACTTCCCCCCTCCCCTACGCGCTATCGGACACGAGGAGACCCGCCGCCATGGCCACGCCCACGTCCAGCGATCCGCGCGCCACCCTGCGGGCCGGACTCCCGGACCGCTACCTCACCCCCGACGACATCGCCGACCTGTTCGGCGTGCCCCTGGAAACCGTCTACGCCTGGCGCAAGAAGCGCACCGGCCCGCCCGGCTTCCGCGTCGGCAAGCACCTGCGCTACGACCCCACGGCCGTCCGGCGCTGGACCACCGAGCGCATGGCCGCCGACGCGGTCGCCTGAGCCCAGCCAGACATACCCACGCCCGCAGAGCGCGCCCCACGGCCCGCTCTGCGGGCGCCTCACGAAAGGACCCGCCTCACATGGCAGGCCACATCCAAGACCGCTGGTACAGGACCGAAACCGACTCCACCGGCAGGAGCGTCCGCGTCAAGAGCGACCGTTTCGGCACGGGCCTGCGCTACCGCGCCCGCTACATCGGGCCCGACGGCACCGAGAAGTCCAAGAGCTTTCGCGACGGACAGAAGCGTCTCGCCGACCAGTGGCTGAGCAGCATTGAGGCGGACATGGCGCGCGGGCAGTACATCGACCCCCGAGCATCCCGCGCCACGTTCCGGCAGTACGCCGAGGGGTGGGTCAAGTCGCACACGGGCGAGATCAACAGCCGTGAGGCGGCAGAGCGGCGCCTACGCCTGCACGCCTACCCGCACATTGGCTCGCGCCCGCTCGGCTCCTTCAAGCCCGAGCACATCCGATCCTGGGTCGCCGAGTTGGAGCAGACCGTACCTGCGGAGTCGTACCGCCGCATCATCGTCGGAACGGTGTCGGCCGTGCTGAGCGCGGCGGTTGAGGACGGCAAGTTGGCGCAGAACCCTTGCCGAGCCCGCTCCGTGACACTGCCGAAGCCTGGGAAGCCCCGTGTCGTCCCGTGGACAGTCGCGCGGGTCTTCGACGTGCGGGCAGCGCTGCCTCGGCGCTACCAGGCAACAGTGGACCCCGGCGCCGGGAACGGGCTCCGTCAGGGCGAGATCTTCGGCCTGTCAGAGGACGAGCTCGACTACGAGGGCGGATGGCTAACCGTGGCGCACCAGTTGAAGCGCATTCGGGGTAAGTACGTCTTTGCCCTGCCCAAGGGCGGGAAGGTGCGCACCGTCCCTCTGGCGAGCGCGGTCGGAAGGTCGCTCCGGGCTCACTCGGAGGAATTCCCTTCGGTGGAAGTGACACTGCCGTGGCGTACTCCTGACGGCCCCCTCGTGACCAAGCGTCTCTTGTTCTCGGGGAATTCCGGCGACCACGTCCGGGTGAGCCACTTCAACGACCACATGTGGAAGCCCGCGCTCGTGGTCGCGGGGGTCATTCCGGAGCCGAAGGAGGGTGAGCGGTACGCCGCCGCTCCAGAGGACGGCATGCACGCGCTGCGGCACTTCTACGCCTCGGTGCTCCTGGACGCTGGCGAGAGTATCCGTGCACTGAGCGCGTACCTGGGCCATGCGGACCCGGGGTTCACGCTCAGGGTCTACACGCACCTGATGCCGAGCAGCGAGGGGCGGACGCGCAAGGCAGTCGACAACGTCTTTCCTATCCTCGGTACCGAAGATCACGGCCCACAGGCGGCCCCCGGGGCCCCGGACGGCCTGGCTGCATAGAGTCTGCGCAGGTGGGAGCCGGTGAGGCTCCCACCGCCAGAGACTCCATCTACTTCTGGCCGCTGTACACGGGCACGGCGATTCCGCTGGATTCGTGGCGAAACCGGATGTGGCTGGATACCTGGGTGTGAGCGGGGGCGGCGGTCGCGGTCCGGTAACAGCCGCCACCGTTGTCACTGCTGTCACGTAAAGTTCCTCACAAGCATCTCTTGAACGTGTTCAAGGGACTCCTGGGGAGGGGCTGCAGATGCGTAGTGGAGCCAAGGCCGCCATAGTCGGCGGCGTGTTCGTGGTGGTCGGCACCGGCGTGGTGTACGGCGGCTACCAGATGCTGTCCGGGGACGACTCGTCCTCGGACACGCACACCCGGACGGCCCCGGCACGGACCGGGCCGCCCAGCACCGACGAGATCACCAGGACCGCGCAGGCCTTCTTCGCCGCCTGGTCGAAGGGGGACGCGGCGGGCGCCTCGGCCCTGACCAACAACAACGCGGCCGCCCAGACCGCGCTCGCCGGCTTCCACGACGAGGCACACGTGGGCAAGGTGACGATCACGCCGGGCCCGGCCGCCGGGGCGACCGTGCCGTACACGGTGAAGGCGGAGGTCGCGTACGAGGGGAAGACCGCGCCGCTCGCCTACAGCTCCCGGCTGACCGTCGTACGGGGCGTGACCACCGGCAAGGCGCTGGTGGACTGGCAGCCGGCCGTCGTCCACCCGAAGCTGAAGGCGGGCGGGAAACTGGTCACGGGGGCGCCCAAGAGCCCCGAGATCGAGGCCGTCGACCACCAGGGGCGGGTGCTGACCAAGGAGAAGTACCCGTCGCTCGGGGTGGTCCTGGACGCGCTGCGGCAGAAGTACGGCACCAAGGTCAACGGCACGCCGGGCGTGGAGACCTGGATCGAGGGCGGCGCCGAGGGCACCCCGAACCAGACGCTGCTCACCCTGGCCAAGGGGAAGCCGGGCAAGCTGACGACCACGCTCGACGCGGACGTACAGGCGGCGGCCGAGCAGGCCGTGAAGGACTTCGCGGAGTCGTCCGTGGTGGCGATCGAGCCGTCCAGCGGGGCGATCCGGGCCGTCGCGGACAACCGCAAGGACGGCTTCCCCGCCTCGCTCCAGGCGTCCGTCGCCCCCGGCTCCACGATGAAGATCATCACGGGCGCGATGATCGTCCAGAACGGGGTGGGCGGTGCGAACCAGCCGGTCGAGTGCCCGGCCACGGTCCCGTGGGAGGGCTACACCTTCCACAACCTCAAGGACTTCACCATCCCGGGCGGCACCCTGACCGACGCCTTCGCCCGGTCCTGCAACACCGCCTTCATCAAGCCGGTGAAGCCGCTCGCCGCCAAGGGCATCGCCGGGACGGCGCTCGGCCAGACCGCCCGGGACTACTTCGGGCTCGGCCAGGACAACTGGAAGCTCGGCGGAGTGAAGTCCTTCGACGGCAGCATCCCCGAGTCCTCCGGCGTGGAGACCGCCGCCTCCTACATCGGGCAGGGCAAGGTCCAGATGAACCCCCTCGACATGGCGTCCGTCTCGGCCACCGTGATCAACCGCCGCTTCCAACAGCCGGTGATCGTGCCGCAGTCCCTGGACGACCGCGAACTGGCCACCGCCAAGCCGCTGCCCGACCCGCTGGCCTCCCAGCTCCAGCAGATGATGCACGCCGCGACCACCGGCAACGGCACGGCCGTGGGCGCGATGACGGGGGTCCCCGGGCCCAAGGGCGCCAAGACCGGCTCGGCCGAGGTGGACCAGCAGGGCAAGTCCAACAGCTGGTTCACCGGGTACGGCAACGGGCTCGCCGCCGCCGCGCTCGTCCAGTCCGGCGGGCACGGCGTGGACGCGGCGGGGCCGATCGTGGCGCGGGTGCTGCGGGCGGGCTGAGCAACCGGGGCCGCGCCCGGGGATGGTGAAACGCTCTCGCATGCGGCATACAGCTACCGCTAGCGTGCGGGGGCATGAACGCTCAAGATTCCGTCGCCCACCCGCGATTCGCGGAGGCGCTGCGCGCACTCGGGCTCGACGTGGAGGTACGCCGCTTCCCGGCCGCGACCAGGACCGCCGCCGAGGCGGCCACCGCCATCGGCTGCGACATCGGCGAGATCGTCAAGTCGCTGGTCTTCGAGGCGGACGGGGTCCCGGTGATCGTCCTGATGGACGGCTCGTCGCGGGTGGACGTGGAGCTCGTACGGAGTGAACTGGGCGCGCAGAAGGTGACGCGGGCCGGGGCGGAGCTCGTACGGGCGACGACGGGGTACGCGATCGGGGGCGTCCCGCCCTTCGGCCATGTACGCCGCACCCGGGTCCTCGCCGACCGTGCGCTGCTCGACCACGATGTGGTCTGGGCGGCGGCGGGCACTCCCCACACCGTCTTCCCGCTCGACCCCAAGACGCTGATCGGGCACGCGGGCGGGGCACTGGTCGACGTGCGCGAGCGTACGGCGTGACCCCGACCGTCGCGCTCGCCGTGCTGCTCGCCGCCGTCACCCACGCGTCCTGGAACGCGATGGCGCACACGATCAAGGACCAGCTGGTCGCGTTCACGCTGATAGGCGGCGGGGCGACGGCGATCGGCGCGGTGCTCGCGGTGTTCACCCCGCTGCCCGCCTCCGGCGCCTGGCCGTGTCTGGTCGCCTCGGCGGCGCTGCACACCGTCTACCAGGTGCTGCTCATGCGGTCGTTCAGCCTGGGCGACTTCGGCCAGATGTATCCCATCGCGCGCGGCACGGCGCCGCTGGTGGTGACCGTGCTGGCCGCGCTGTTCGTCGGCGAGAGCCTGAACGCGTGGCAGGGCGCCGGAGTGGCGGTCGCCTCGGCGGGCCTGGTCGGGGTCGCCCTGTGGGGCATCCGGGGCTCGGGCGCGCGACCGCACTGGCCGGCGCTGGTGGCCGCGGGGGCGACGGGCCTGTCGATCGCGTCGTACACGGTGGTGGACGGCGTCGGCGTACGCGCCTCCGGCACCCCGGTCGGCTATATCGCGTGGCTGATGATCCTGGAGGGGCTGCTGATCCCGGCGTACGCGGTGTACCGGCGCCGGGGTTCGCTGATCGGTCAGCTTCGGCCGTACGCGGGGCGGGGGCTGCTGGGGGCGGCGCTCTCGATGACGGCGTACGGGCTGGTCCTGTGGGCCCAGACGCGGGCTCCCCTGGCCCCGGTCGCCGCGCTGCGGGAGTCCAGCATCATCGTGGGGGCGGCGATCGGGGCGCTGTTCTTCAAGGAACGGTTCG
Source organism: Streptomyces sp. NPDC059994 (assembly GCF_042737755.1). Taxonomy (NCBI): domain Bacteria; kingdom Bacillati; phylum Actinomycetota; class Actinomycetes; order Kitasatosporales; family Streptomycetaceae; genus Streptomyces; species Streptomyces sp. NPDC059994. The sequence continues at coordinate 214 of NZ_JBHWUR010000045.1, read as the reverse complement.
GGGGGCCGCGGATTGCTGCGGCGGGGGTGCTGGTGGTGGGGATCGGGCTGATGCTGCGGGCGGGGTGACGGGGTGTTTTGCCCCCACCCCGCCCGTTCCCGCTGTGACATGCGCGACTCCGCCGCGGGGCCTCCGGGGGTGGGTGGGGGTTGAGGAGGGTTTCGGGGGGGGGGGGGGCCCCCCCCCCCCCCCCCCGCCCGGCCGGGAGCAAAAA
>NZ_JBHWUR010000044.1:31573-55310 GCF_042737755.1 Streptomyces sp. NPDC059994 | reverse complement strand
GCACCGGGAACCCGGTGCGGCGGCGCCGATCGGCTGATGCGGGACTACTCCCACTCGATCGTGCCCGGGGGCTTGCTCGTCACGTCGAGGACGACCCGGTTGACATCGGCGACCTCGTTGGTGATGCGCGTCGAGATCTTCGCCAGCACGTCGTACGGCATACGCGTCCAGTCCGCCGTCATGGCGTCCTCGGACGAGACCGGGCGCAGCACGATGGGGTGGCCGTAGGTGCGGCCGTCGCCCTGGACGCCGACGCTGCGGACGTCCGCGAGCAGCACGACCGGGCACTGCCAGATCTCGCGGTCCAGACCGGCCGCCGTCAGCTCCTCGCGGGCGATGGCGTCGGCCTCGCGCAGCAGGTCGAGGCGGTCCTTGGTGACCTCGCCGACGATACGGATGCCGAGGCCGGGGCCGGGGAACGGCTGGCGCTGGACGATCTCCTCCGGCAGGCCGAGCTCCTGGCCGACCATGCGGACCTCGTCCTTGAACAGCTTGCGCAGCGGCTCGACGAGCTCGAACTCCAGGTCCTCCGGGAGCCCGCCCACGTTGTGGTGCGACTTGATGTTCGCGGTGCCGGTGCCGCCGCCGGACTCGACGACGTCCGGGTACAGGGTTCCCTGGACGAGGAAGGCGACCTCTTCGCCGTGGTCCGCGCCCTCGGCCACGATCTCGGCCTGGGCCTGCTCGAAGACGCGGATGAACTCGCGGCCGATGATCTTCCGCTTGGTCTCCGGGTCGGAGACGCCGGCGAGCGCGGTGAGGAATCGCTCCTGCGCGTCGACGACCTTCAGCTGGACGCCGGTGGCGGCCACGAAGTCCTTCTCGACCTGCTCGGTCTCGCCCTTGCGCATCAGGCCGTGGTCGACGTAGACGCAGGTCAGCTGGGAGCCGATGGCCTTCTGGACGAGGGCCGCGGCGACCGCGGAGTCCACGCCGCCGGACAGGCCGCAGATGGCGCGCTTGGCGCCGACCTGCTCGCGGATGAGGGCGACCTGCTCCTCCACGACGTTGTGCGTCGTCCAGGTCGGCTCGATGCCCGCGCCCCGGTAGAGGAAGTGCTCAAGGATCTGCTGGCCGTGCGTGGAGTGCAGCACCTCGGGGTGGTACTGCACGCCGTACAGCTTCTTCTCGTCGTTCTCGAAGGCGGCGACCGGTACGACGTCCGTGGACGCGGTGACGGTGAAGCCCTCGGGCGCGGCCGAGCAGGCGTCGCCGTGCGACATCCACACCGACTGCTCGGCGGGCGTGCCCTCGAAGAGCGTGGAGCCGACCTTGGTGACGTGCAGCGGCGTACGGCCGTACTCGCGCGCGCCGTTGTCGTCGACCGTGCCGCCGAGGGTCGTCGCCATCAGCTGGAAGCCGTAGCACATGCCGAAGACGGGGACGCCGGCCTCGAAGAGGGCGCGGTCCAGGCGCGGGGCGCCCTCCGCGTACACGGACGAGGGGCCGCCCGAGAGGATGATCGCCTTCGGGTTCTTGGCCAGCATCTCGGCCACGGGCATCGTGCTCGGCACGATCTCGCTGTAGACCCGGGCCTCACGGACGCGGCGGGCGATGAGCTGGGCGTACTGGGCGCCGAAGTCGACGACGAGTACGACGTCGGGCGCGGCAGCGGGGGACGCTGAGGACACTGGCGGCCTTCCGGCGGTGGGAGGGGTCGGTATCTGTCGATTCTACCGGGGCGCGAGCCGGGCCCTTCCGTCTCACCATCCGAACCGGGATTGGCCGCGCCCTGCGGCACGGGTCCATACTGTCGCCATGCTCAAGCACCAGACCTTCGTCTTTACCTATGGCACCGGCCCGTCCGGCTGCCATGGTCGTGCTGCTTGAGCAACTGACAAGCGACTTCCCAGGCGCCCCGGGCCGACAAGGCCCGGGGCGTTCTGTCATTTCCGGGCCTTGCCGCTCCGGGGCACCCGACACCCGAGGAGCCCCACACATGTCTGTCACCCAGATCGAGAAGACCGGCGCCCGCACCGACGAGGCCGCCTCCGTGATCACCGGCGCCCGGGAGCGCATCGACGCGCTCGACGACCGCATCATCGGTCTGATCCAGGAACGGATGGCCGTCTCGGCCGTCATCCAGGAGTCCCGGATCGCCTCCGGCGGGCGCCGGGTGAACCTGAACCGCGAGATGGAGGTCCTCGCCCACTACCGCGACGCCCTCGGCAAGCCCGGCACCGCGCTCGCGATGACGATGCTGGAGCTGTGCCGGGGCCGGATCTGAGTTCGCCGCAGCCTCACCCGTCCGGCGCCGTGACCGGCCGGTGCCCCACTTCGTTGGTCAGGGTGTCCGTGTCAGCCAGGGGCGGGCCCGAAGAAACCACGCGTGGCTCCGCTGGAGCGTGTGACGTGCTGACTGGCACGTCGTGGGACCTCGCCCCAGCGCGCGTGACCGGTCGGCAGGGGACAGCAGCCCGGTCACCCCTTAAAAGCGGTCGGCTCCGGGGACGCCCGGGGCCGGCCGCATCCGGTCCAAACGGTTGCGCGCGCCGCAGCCCACCCTTCACGACGCAGAGACAGGTCACCCCATCACTGCACAGAGCGACCGTCAGTGGTCGATACCACCCGCGCGCCCCCGCGCGTCGGGTCGGCCACCCGGCGCTCGTCCACCAGCGGCGCTACCCCCGGCGCCGCCTCCCGCAGCACCGACGCTGCCCTGACGTCGGCGCTCACGGCCAAGGGCCCCGCGAGCCATCCCCGGGACGGATGACCCGATGCGGGGCCCTTCGCGCTGTCCGGACGCGGCCACTGCCGACCGGTTGCCCTGTCCTCCGCTTTTGGCGTGATTCAAACGCTCCCGCGCCACCGGTGTGACAGGGAGCACATAAGAATTCTGTGAGTCCTGGGACAACCATTGACAGGATTGGCAGGTCATCTCTGCGGAACCAACGGCCCCGCCTTGTTCGGCGCGCGGCCCACGGACGAGCGAGGAGCGCTGCACTCGGAGGGGGGTGCAGCGCTCCTCGTTTTCCGTTTGGCCGAAGTTGGCCTACTCGGCAGGTGACCTACTCGGCGCTCTTCGGCGGCACCGCCGGCATCCCCAGGAACGGCAGCCGCAGCGCGCCGAACGCGTCCGCCGGGACCGCCGGAGCCTTCGGCGCCACGGCCTCGACCCGTACGTACGGCTCGCCCTGGGCCGGGCGCGGGTCGGCCTCGCCCTTGTTCGGCCACAGCGACATCGCCCGCTCGGCCTGCGCCGTGATCGTCAGCGACGGGTTGACGCCCAGGTTCGCCGAGACGGCGGCGCCGTCGACCACCGAGATGCCCGGGTGCCCGTAGAGGCGGTGGTACGGGTCGATCACGCCCTCCTCCGCCGACGCGCCGATCGGGCAGCCGCCCAGGAAGTGCGCGGTCAGCGGGGTGCCCATCAGCTCGCCGACGTTCGAGCCGGCGAAGCCGTTGATCTCGGCGGCGAGCTCGGTCGCCGCCCGGGAGGCCGCCCGGATCTGCTTCGGGTTGGGCGCGCCGTGGCCCTGACGGGCGGTGAGCAGGCCCTTGCCGACGCCGTCCGGCTTCAGATACGTCGTCAGCGAGTTGTCCAGGGACTGCATGACGAGGCCGATGATGGTCCGCTCCGACCAGCGGTGGTTGCTGAGCGAGCGGGCAAGCAGCCCCGGGTGCTTCACCGCGTTCGCCAGCCAGCCCAGCGCCAGTGAGGAGCCCTCCGCGTACGGCACCTGGAGGATCGACATGCCGCCCATCGCGTTCGAGCCCCGGCCGTAGCGGACCGGCTCGATATGGGTGTTCTCGTCGGGGTGGACCGAGGACGTGATGGCGACGCCACGGGTGAAGTCCGCCTTGGCCGCGCCGTGCGCCTTGCGGTAGCGGCGGTTGTTGGTCTGCGCCCCCACCAGCGCCTCGGAGTTGGTGCGGGTCAGCTCGCCGAGCCGCTTGGACACGTACGGCAGCTGGCCGCCCGAGCGCATCCGGTGCAGCAGGGTCTGGGTGCCGTACGTCCCGGCCGCGATCACCACGCGCCGCGCCTTGAAGAGGCGGCCCGCGCCCTTCCTGCGGTTGTCCGTGGGCAGCGTGGCGACCGCGTACCCGCCCTGCGAGTCGTCGGTGACCGAGACGGCCGTCGTCATCGGGTGCACCACCGCGCCCGCCTTCTCGGCGAGGTGGAGGTAGTTCTCGTTGAGGGTGTTCTTCGCGCCGTGGCGGCAGCCCGTCATGCACTCGCCGCACTCGGTGCACGCCTTGCGGGCCGGGCCCGCGCCGCCGAAGTACGGGTCGGCGACCGACTCCCCCGGCCTCGCCTTCACCGTGCCCTCCGCGTCCTCCCCGTCCCCGAAGAAGACGCCCACCGGTGCCATATGGAAGGTGTCGCCCACGCCCATCCGCTGCGCGGCCGCCTTGAGGTGGACGTCGGAGGGGGTCATGGTCGGGTTGAGCCTGACCCCGAGCATGCGCTTGGCCTGCTCGTAGTACGGGGTCAGCTCCTCCTGCCAGTCGGTGATGTCCTTCCACTGCGGGTCGTCGAAGAACTGCTTCGGCGGTACGTAGAGGGTGTTGGCGTAGTTCAGCGACCCGCCGCCGACGCCCGCGCCCGCGAGCACCATCACATTGCCGAGAAGATGGATGCGCTGGATCCCGTACATCCCCAGCCTCGGCGCCCAGAGGTAGTTCTTGATGTCCCAGGAGTTCTTGGGCAGCGTGGCGGGTGTGAAGCGCCGGCCCGCCTCCAGGACCCCCACCCGGTAGCCCTTCTCGGTCAGGCGCAGGGCCGTCACCGAGCCTCCGAAGCCGGAGCCGACGACCAGCACGTCGTAGTCGTACGCCTCGTCGTCTTCCGGGAGTCCCTGGTTCCGGGCGCGCGTCTCCTGGGGCATCGGCTCTCCTCGTACGAAACAGAAAGGGCGGGGCGGAACGGGAAGCGGACGGGGGTCAGCGCAGGCGCAGGGCCTTCATCGCCTTGAGGCTGCGGCTCATGAACGCGGCGTACTTCTCGTCGTCCATCCCGAACGACGGCGCGAGCGGCAGGATCCGCTGCTGGGCGACGGTCTGGGCCTCGGTGTACTTGAGGATGCCCTCGGAGCCGTGGCGGCGGCCGAGGCCGGAGTCCTTCATGCCGCCCATCGGGGACTGGACGCTGCCGTACGCCGGGGCGTACCCCTCGTTGATGTTGACCGTGCCGGTGCGCAGCCGGGCGGCGACCTCGTGGCCGCGCCGCGAATCCCTCGTCCAGACGGAGGAGTTGAGGCCGTACGGGGTCGCGTTGGCGGCCTCGATCACCTCGTCCTCGTCGGTGAACCGGTAGATGGAGACGACCGGGCCGAAGGTCTCCTCGGTGCAGACGGCCATCGGGGCCTCGACCCCGTCGAGGATCGTCGGCTCGTAGAAGAGCGGGCCGATGTCGGGGCGGGCGACGCCGCCCGCGACCAGCCGGGCGCCCTTGGCGACGGCCTCCTCGACGTGCCGGGTCACGGTCTCCAGCTGGCGCTCGCCGACCAGCGAGCCCATGTCGGCGCCGTACGCGAGGGAGTTGCCGAGCCGCATCGCCCTGGTGCGGGCGGCGAACCGCTCGACGAAGGCGTCCGCGACCGACTCGTGGACGTACAGCCGCTCGATGGAGATGCAGAGCTGGCCCGCCGAGGAGAAGCAGGCGCGGACCGCTCCGGCCGCCGCCTTCTCCACATCGGCGTCGCGCAGCACCAGCATCGCGTTCTTGCCGCCCAACTCCAGCGAGACACCGACCAGTCGGGCCGCCGCGCCCTGGGCGACCTCGCGGCCGGTGCGGGTCGAGCCGGTGAAGGAGACGTAGTCGGCGTGCTTGACGACCTCGGGGCCGACGACCGGGCCCTCACCGAGCACCACCTGGAACACCTCGGCGGGCAGCCCGGCCTCGATCAGGAGGTCACGGGCCCACAGCGCGGTGAGCGCGGTCTCGGTGTCGGGCTTCATCACCACGGCGTTGCCGGAGACGAAGGCGGGCAGCGCGTCGCCGACGGACAGCTCGAACGGGTAGTTCCAGGGCGCGATCTGCCCCACCACCCCGCGCGGCTGGCGCAGTTCGGTGACCTTGGTGAGGGTCGGCACCACACCGGTGTGCCGCCTGGGCCGCAGATACGCGGGCGCCTTGCGGCCGTAGTGGCGCGCGGCCACGGCGACGGCCTGGACCTCCTCGTGCGCGTGGAGGCGGGCCTTGCCGGTCTCCAGCTGGATGAGGTCGAGGACCTCGGCCTGGCGGTCGAGGACCAGGTCGTGGAAGCGCAGCAGGACGGCGGCGCGCTGCCGGGCCGGGGTCGCGGCCCAGGCGGGCTGGGCCGCGCGGGCGCGGGCGAAGGCCCCGGCGACGTCGTCGGGCGTGGACTCGGGCAGGTCCGCCAGCTTCTCGCCGGTGAACGGCGTGTGGTTGGCCGTACGACCGGAGCCGGCCACTCCCCGGGTGAGCTTGGCGACCACCTCCGGGGTGACCACATCGGCGGCGGTGCGGGCGCCCGCCGGGGCGGCGGCGACCGGGTTCGTACGGGTGCTGGTGGGCGTGGCCTGCGAGTCCGTCATGGGAGCGAGCGTATGCCGGGCACGGCGGTTTGGGTACCCGCCGGTAACACTTTTCGGAACCCTCACCACCGCGCCAGCGACCACTGGCGACATAAGCGCTGATCAGCGCGTTGTGCCCGGAGAACCGCCTCAGAGGTTGTGTATTTTCAGCCCGTCACGCACCTGTGCGAACAGCTTTTCGCCGTCCTGCGCGGCCTGTCCTTCGGCGGGTGCCTTCACCCGCATCTTCCAGTAGGCCGAGCCCTCGCCGGGGACGAGCAGCTCGAAGTACTTGAAGCGGTACGGGTCGGTGTCACTCGACGAAGTGCTGTACGGAACGTAGTCGGTGACCAGCTCGGCGGCCTCGTTGCCCTGGAACCTGGTCTTCTTGGAGGTCACGTCGGCGTCCTTCATCTCCGTCTTCGCGTGACCGCCTTCGGCGTAGTACGCCTCCCAGTCGGTGGCCGAGCGCCCGACCGCGTCCTTCTCGCTGTCGGGGTCGGTGCGCCAGAAGTCGATCTCGAAGATCCCGCTGGGGTCGTAGTACGCGAGCGCGTCTCCGATCTTCTCGGGCTGCACCCGCCTGTAGTCGCCGGGCACCGCCACGTCCGCGCCGAGCACTTCGGTCTCCGGCCGCACCTGCCAGCCGGACGGCAGCCCTTCGCCGCTGAACGGCTGGACGAGGGCGAGCACCAGCGCGGCCGCCACCGCGAGCACCCCGCCGCCCAGGCCGTACCGGGCGCGCCGGCTGCGGGCCAGGACCGGCGGGACCCAGGCGCGCAGACCCCCGGCCGCGCCCGCGCCCGCGTCGGCGAGCAGCCGGGTCGCCACGGCCGAGGCGGGCGCCGGGTGGGCGAACGACTCCAGGGTCTGGCGGATCTCGGCGGGCGCCGGGCGGGCCGCCGGGTCCTTGCGCAGCAGCTGCATCACCAGCGTGCCGAAGGCGCCCGCGCCCCTCGCCGGCATCTGCGGCTCGGCGGACAGGACCGCCTGGAGGGTGGCGGGGGTGTTGCTGCGCCGGTACGGGGACACGCCCTCGACCGCCGCGTACAGCACCACACCGAGCGACCAGAGGTCGGACTCCGGGCCCGGCCGCCGGCCGAGCACCCGCTCCGGGGCGATGTACTCGGGCGAGCCGACGAATCCCCCGGTCTCGGTGAGGCCCTGCTCGCCCTCGACCTGGGCGATACCGAAGTCGGTCAGCACGACCCGGTCGCCGCGCCCCAGCAGCACGTTGGCGGGCTTCACATCGCGGTGCAGTACGCCCGCCTCGTGCGCGGCGGAGAGCGCGCCGAGCACCGCGAGCCCGATCCGGGCGGCCTCGCGGAGGTCGAGGGTGCCCTCCTGGAGCCGGTCGGCCATCGAGTGGCCCCGCACCAGCTCCATGACGATCCACGGCTTGTCGTCCTCGACGACCACATCGTGCACGGTGACCACGGAGGGGTGGTCGATCCGGGCGGCGGCCCGCGCCTCGCGCTGCATCCGCAGATGGACCGTGGTCCGCTCGCGCTCGCCCAAGTGATGCGGCACGAGCGGCTCCTTGACCGCCACATCGCGGTCCACCACCTCGTCGTGGGCCCGCCAGACCGTGCCCATCCCGCCGTGGCCGAGGCGGTCCACGAGCCGGTAGCGGCCACCGAGGATCCGGCCCGCGCCGGACCCCGGCTTCCCGTCTCCGCCGGCGACCTCCTGCGTCGCCTCGTACTGCCGCGGTACGGCCGGCCGCCCGGCCACCGGCTGCTCCTGCGGTACGGACTGCGGCGGCCGGAGGTCGTAGCTGGTGGGCTCGTGCGCCCGTCCCCCATCGTTCGTCATGCGCACATCCTGTCGAACGGCCCGTGCCGCCACCAACCGAGGGCCGTGAGGTATGCGGACCCGTGACACGGCCACGGGCGGAGGCGGACGGATCAGGCCGACGGCGTGAAGGAGTCGAGCGCGGTGTCGAAGTGCCGCTTGGCCTCATCGAGCCGCGCGACCGGCGCCGAGACCCACACGTCGTACATCTTCCCGTTCTCGTCCCAGCACTCGTCGTAGGTGTGCCGGGGCCCCTCGGTGGTGCTGAAGCCGTTCCAGCTGAACTCCCACAGTGCCGCGTCATGGCCCTGGTGGGTGGTGGCGACGACCTTGGCGCCCCGGTAACCGGGGTTGGTGGAGGGCCCGTTGGCGTCGGCGTCCCGCATGATGCCGAGCGGCCCGCCGGAGACGGAGTTCTGCAGCCGGATGCCCAGCCGGAAGGCCCCGTCCGGCGACACATAGAAGACGCGTCTGTCGTCGGTGGTACGGACGTAGCCCGCCGGGACCGTGAGGCGGAAGCCGTCCGGGTCGCGGACGTGGCGGTACCCGGCGGGAGCGGTGCCGGCCGGGGCCGGCTCGTCGGCGCGCGTGACCGTCACCGTGGGGCCGGGCGGCCCCGGCTTCACCGAGGAGGACGCGGTGACCGTCGCCGTCGTCCCGCCGCCGCCCGCCGAGACCCGGGCCCGCCCGCCGCCGTCGTCGCCGCTCAGCAGCACCGCGGCGGTCGCGCCCGCGCCGCCGAGGACGACGACCAGAGCCGCCGCGATCAGCGCGGTCCTGGTCCGGGACCCGCTCCCCGGCTTCGCCACGGCGACCCGCTCGGTCGGTGTGTAGTGCCTCGGCGCGACGGGGGTGGAGCCGGTCGCCACGTACGCGCGCAGCAGCTCCCGCGCCTCGTCGGCGGCGAGCCTGCGCCCGGGGTCGCGCTCAAGCAGTCCGCGCACGACCGGCAGCAGCGGTTCGGCGGCCTGCGGCGGGCGGATCTCGTCGGTGACCACCGCGTGCAGCACGCCGCCCAACGAGTCGCGGCGGAAAGGGGATTCGCCGCTCAGGGCGGCGCACAGCAGCACACCGAGGGACCACAGATCGGACTCGGGCCCGGCGGCGCCGCCCTGCATCCGCTCCGGCGAGGTGTACTCGGGCGAGCCGACGAACGCCCCGTCCTCGCTGATCGTGGTGGACCCCGGCAGCTGCGCGATGCCGAAGTCGGTGAGCACGACCCGGCCGGTGCCCTCCTCCAGGAGGACGTTGGCGGGCTTGAGGTCGCGGTGGAGCACCCCTTGGCGGTGTGCGGTGCTCAGCGCGCCAAGGAGCGCGATGCCGATCCGGGCCGCCTCCCGGGCGTCGACCGGGCCGCTGCCGCGCAGCCGGTCGGCGAGCGAGCCGCCCTCGACCAGCTCCATCACGATGTACGAGCGCCCGTCCTGCTCGACGACGTCGTGGACGACGATGACGTGCGGATGCTTGAACTGCGCCACGGCACGCGCCTCGCGCAGCGCCGCGGTGGCGGGGGCGCCGCCGTCTGGGTGCAGCTCCTTGACGGCGACCTGGCGGCCCAGGAGCTGGTCGGTGGCGCGCCAGACGGTGCCCATGCCACCACGGCCGAGCCGGGCCGTCGGCCGGTAACGCCCCGCGATGAGACGGTCCTCGGCCGCGCCACCACGCGGATCACTGGCTGGTGCGGGCACCGCTTCCCCTCGCTCATTGGTCCTGTGGCCATCATGCCGCACGGGGCCGCGCCGGAGCGGGGTGCGAGGTCACGAGACGGAATCGACCGGGCGGGCGCGGGAAGAGGGGGCGGGCGCGAGGGGCGGGGGCGCGCGACGGGGGCGCGCGTCCGCTCAGTTCAGCGGCGGCGGCCGCCAGCCGCGCAGCACCGTGTCGAACTGCTCGCGGGTGGTCGCCCAGTCGGACTCCGGCCCGGACATGTAGATCGCGTACTCGACAGCGCCGTTGTCGGCGAAGTACATCTGGTCGATCGCGTGCCGCTTGCCCGGGAAGCGCGTCTTCTCCACAAAGGCGAACTCCCAGAGCGAGGAGTTCACCTGATCCCGGAAAGTGTTCGGCTTCAGCATCACCCGCTGGTACGTGGGCACCCGCTTCTTCAGCGTCTTCTCCAGGTCCAGCTGGTGCGTGTACGGGTTCTCGAAGTCGGGCTTGCCGATACTGACGCGTATGTAGTGGCGGCCGTTGTCCGGCGTGTAGTCGGTCTCCTTCCCGAACATCTGGCGCCGCCAGCCCTCGGGCACGAAGAGGCTGAACCCGGCCGGGTCCTTCACCCGCTTCCAGCCGTCGGGCACGGACGCGTCGCCCTTGGCCGTCCTGCCCGGCTTGGCGACCGGCGACTGGGTCGTGGTGGTGGTCGCCGAGTCGCCGCCACTGTCGCGGTACTTCAGGGCGGCGAGACCGGCCGCACCGCCGAGGACGGCAGCGAGCGCGACCACCAGGGCGATGGTCCGCCCCCGCCTTCCGGAGGCGGGGCGGACGGGAGCGGGGGCGGGAGCGACCGCCTCGGGGGCGGGGGTGCGGACCGTCCCGGAGGTGCCCGCCGGGGCGGTGGCGGCCCGCAGTTCGGACTCGGAGACCTGACGGGTCGGCACGTACTCGTGCGCCGCCTTCGGCTCGCGTCCCTCCATCGCCTCCAGGAACATCCGCTCGGCCTCTTCGACCGAGGGGCGGTCCTCGGGCTCCTTGCGCAGCAGTGCCGTGATCACCGGCGCCAGCGCGCCCGCGTGCGTGGCGGGCGGCGGCTCCTCGTTCACCACCGCCTGCATGGTGGAGATGGGCGAGGAGCGGCGGAAGGGCGACTCGCCCTGGACGGCCGCGTAGAGCGTGGCGCCGAGGGACCACAGGTCGGAGGCGGGACCGGGCTGTCCTCCTCGTACCCGCTCGGGCGCCAGATAGTCGATGGAGCCGACGAGTTCACCGGTCCGGGTGATCGTGGCGTCGCCCTCGATGGCGGCGATCCCGAAGTCCGTGAGCAGCACGCGCGCGTCACGGGCGAGCAGCACGTTGCCGGGCTTGACGTCGCGGTGCAGCACGCCCGCGGCGTGCGCGGCGCGCAGGGCGCCCAGGACGTGCAGTCCGATGCGGGCGGCCTCGCGGGCCTCGATCCGCCCGGTCTCGGAGGCCTTCACGGCGTCGGCGAGCGAGGGCCCGTCGACGTACTGCATCACGATCCAGGGGCGGTTGTCGTGGTCGAGCACATCATGGACGGTGACCACCCCGGGGTGGGTGATGCGGGCCGCGGCCCGCGCCTCCTTCTGCGTACGCGCGTGCAGCACGACGCGGTCGGCCTCCGCCACGTACAGCGCGGCGGTCAGCTCCTTGACTGCCACCGTGCGGTGCAGGACCTCGTCGTGGGCGCGCCAGACCTTGCCCATGCCGCCGCGGCCGATGGTGTCGCCGAGCCGGTAGCGCCCGGCCAGCAGCAGCCCTGTCGCCACCGCTTCCGCGCCCTTGCCGCTGTTGCTCTGGTTCTGTTCCACGTCCCCCGCCCGGCCGGTCCTTAAGGGGCAAGGTTACGGAGCGGATTCCGGCCAGGGAACCTCGGGGGCACCTTGTGCCGCACCTACCAAGGGGTATGTGTCTGAGGCAACCTGTGAAGCGTCAACGAGTGGCGCTGTAGGCGGCCGTGGCCTGGGTGTAGATCTCCGTCACCTTGTCCCGCTGCGGCTCCGGACCGATGACCACGACGAGGTGATATCGGCCATTGATAACCATGACTTGATTGCGTACGTAAACTGTCCGGCCAGTGCTGTCCCGCCAGGTGAACTGCCCCTCGGCAGTCACTTTCCGGCCAATGTCCACCCGCCGCAGCCCCGTCGCGGTGGCCCAGGCCGAGTCCCGGAACGGCTGGAGCTCGCGCTCCTTGTCCCGCTGGTACGCGAGCGGGTCGTCGCCGACTTCCTTGACCGCGTCCCGGCCGGGCACCAGGAGCAGAGTGAAGTCGCCACCAACATAACGGACTTGTCCGGCGCCGTTGATGGGCCGCCGCTGGAAGGAGGGATCGACCGCGGTCCGGAACCCCTCGGGGTCGGTGCGCAGCACATAGCCCTTGGCGGGCGGCTGTCCGCCGGGCGCGGTGGTCTGCGTCCGCGGTGTCGAGGGCGTACCACTGCGGGGAGAGGTACTGGGCGTCGGCGCGCTCGGCGGCGCGCTCGTACTCGTACGGGCCGACGGGGCGCCCCCGTTGTCGGCCCTGCCCTTGTCCTTCGTCCCGGACCTGGGCATGAAGAACACGGCGTACGCGAGCGCGGCGGCCAGGAGTAACAGGACGAGCAGGACCAGGGTGCGGCCGAGCGAGCGGGGCGCGCGCGTACGCGTACGCGTGGCGGACTGGCGGGACTTGGGCGTGCGGGACTCCGCCGAGCGCAGCCTGGCCTGACGCGGCCCCCCGGACACCTCGGGCGCGGGCCGCCGCTCGGGCCTGCGGGGCTGCGTACGCCGCTGCTGGCGGTGGCGGCCGTGCTCACCGGAGGCCCCGCGACGGCGCCGGACGAGCTCGCCCCGGCGGCGCACGATCGGCAGCCGGGTCGCGTCGGGCGCGGGCAGCGGGACGACCTCGGTGCCCACGTCCGGCTCGGGCGCGGACCGCACGATCGAGCGCAGCCAGCCGCGCAGCTCCTCGAAGTCCGGGCGCTCGGTGGGGTCCTGGCGCAGCAGCGACTCGACGACCGGCCGCAGCGGGCCGCACTCCTCGGCGAACGCGGGCGGCTCGCCGCACACCATCTGCACCAGCTCGACGGTGCTCTCCTCCGGGTACGGCGCGTGCCCCTGCACGGCCCGGAAGAGCAGCGCGCCCAGCGCCCACAGATCGGTGGCGGGCCCGATCGGTGGCGCCAGGCGCCAGTTCTCGTGCACGGGCCCGGCCTGCTCGGGCGCCCACCGCTCGGTGACGGCCCCGACGACGGCGATCCGCGTCTGCCGCGCCCGCTCGGCGGCGAGCCGCGTGGCGGGGCCCCGGTACCCGCCCCCGTGCCGCTGGGGCACGGCCGCCTCCCAGCCGCCCTCCCGGGCGGGCACGGGCGCGCTGACATGCGTCTGCCGCTGGGCATCGGCCCGCAACGCCTCGGCCCCGGCCCCGGTGGCGTGCGGCAGCGCGGGCCGCGGCTCGGCGGAGGGCCGCGGCCCGGTGGTGGCGGGAGGCCGGGGGTGTCCGCCGGTCCGGGACGCGTCGGGGTGCGCGGGCTGCGCGTGCGGGACTTCGAGACGCGGGAGTTGGGGGTGCGGGGTCGGGGCGTGGGGGCGTTGGGCGTGCGGGGCCTCGGGGTGCGTGTCCGTCGGGTGGGCGGAGGTCTCGGGGTGGGCGGAGGTCTCGGGGTGGGCGGAGGTCTCGGGGTGGGCGGAGGTCTCGGGGTGGGCGGAGGTCTCGGGGTGGGCGGAGGTCTCGGGGTGGGCGGAGGTCGGGCTGGGCTGCGCGGGGCGCGCGACCCAGCGCCCGGTCACCGGGTCGTACGCACGCCGCGTACGCCCCGAGTCCGGGCCCTCCTCCACGGCGTACGGACTGGCCGCCGAGGACGTCCCCGCTGCCCCCACAGGCGTACGCGGCACCCGGGTCCCGCTCACCGGGTCGTACATGCCCCGGTCGGCGGCGTCGCGCCAGACGCCCTCCAACTCGGCCTGGGTGAGCTCGGGCCGCGGCACCGGCAGCGCGGCCCCGTCGTCGCCCACGCGCGCGGCGGCCCGCGCCCCGGCCCGGTACGCCGCGATGGCCCCGGCCCGCGCGACCTCCGAGGACACCTCGGAACGGGACGCGGGCGCCCCGCCCTGCTCAGCCCCCGACTGCCCGCCCCGGCCACCACCCTGCTCCTCGCCGCTCGGCCCCGCCGGAGACCACCCCGCGGGCAGGGCCGGCGCCCTGGTCGAGGGCAGGGGGGCGGGGTGGGGCGCGGGGGCCGCCTGGGCGGCCGGGCCGAGGTGCGTGTCGGGGTGAGCCCCGGCGGGGCGGCCGGGGTCGGCGGCGGGCCGGCCAGGGCCGCCGTAGGGGGCTCCGTACGGGTCGCCGGGCAGCGGGTACGGAGTGCCGGAGGACCGGTCCCGGTCGTCGTAGAGGTCGCCGGGTGCGTCCGGGCCGCCGAAGTCCGGCGAGCCTGCGGAGTCCGGGCCGGAGTCCGGGGCATCCGGCCACGCGGCCTCGGCGTCGTCAGCCGCCCCCGTCGCCCCCGGCACGCCGAAGTCGTCGCTCTCCTCACCGAGCGGCGGCGGCACCACCACGTAGCCGCAGAGCGCCTCCTCCGCCGCTCCGGCCGCCAGGCCGGTCAGCATCACGCGGCCGTCGTCGCATATCAACACCGTGCGCTCGGTGATGTTGCGGTGCGTCCAGCCGTGCGCGTGCAGCACGCGCAGCGCGGTCAGTACGTCGGAGGCGACCTCCGCCGCCCGGTACGGCGCCATCGGCTGCTCGGCGAGGAGCGCGGCCAGCGGCCGGGCCATGACGAGCTCGCTGACGATCCACAGCGAGCCGTCCTCCGCGAAGACGTCGAAGACCTGGTCGAGCCGGGGGTGGTCGGGGATCTGCGCGGCCGCCTGGGCCGCCTCGATCGCACGCCGCAGGGCGGGGTCCGCGGGCCGCCGCGCCGCTCCGGCGCCGTACCCGTCCCCGTACCGCCCGTCCGCACCCTGCACCTCCGCGTCCACGACCTCCGGCAACGGAACCTGCCGCACCAGGACTTCCTGGCCGCTGTAGGTGTCGAAAGCCCGGGTCTCGAACGGCTCGTACTCGTCGGAGGAAGGCAGCGGCAGCCGGTAGCGGTCAGCGAGCACCCGACCCGCGTAGTCGTCCACGACGCCTCCCCACAGCGCGCTGTTCCCCCGAACCCGTCAATTCCGGTCGATTACCGGCCCATTGTGGCTGCGTACGGTCCGCGAGCTCTCACGATACGTGGCCTGCTCAGTCCTTGGGGCTGAACGTGTCGAACGCCGTCTTGCGCAGCGTCGCGCAGGCGTCGGCGTCCCACTCGGCCGTCTTGCAGGTGATCATGATGGCGTAGCCGTGCGACCCGTCGACCTTGAAGCCGCGGTTGAGTATCCGTACCCGCTCGCCGCTCTGGTCCCGCTCGAACTGCCAGTCGGCGACCGTCGGGTACCCCTTGTAGTCGACCTTCTGGATGCCCAGCAGGTGGTAGTTGCTGCTGCTCCCGGCGACCGCGCCGGCGAGCTCCAGCCAGGCCCGCCGGGCGTCGTCGGTCGGCTTGGCGTTGAAGTCGACCTGGATGCGCGGGAAGCCGCCGTTGGCGCTGTATATGCCGCCGGAGTTGGACCCGGCTATGCCGGTGCGGTGGAACCCGGCGGGCATGGCCATGGAGAAGTGGAAGCCGGCGTCGGTGACCGTGGAGTACCCGCTGGGCAGCCCGGCGCCCGCCCCGTTGCCCCCGGACCCGGTTCCGGACCCAGGGGTCTGGGGGGATGTGGAGGTCTTTCCGCCGCTCTGGCCCTGGGTCTGGGTGGTCTGCCCCTGTCCCTGCTGCTGGCCGGTGCCCTGGGCGCCGCCGGTCTTGCCCTTGCCGCTGCCGTCGCCGCCCGCGGTGGCGCCGCTCGACGCCTTGTTGTCGCTCTTGCCGCCCTTGCCCTTGTCGTCGTCGCCGCCGCTGAACGCGACCGCGAGCACGGTCCCGAGCACGGCCAGCGCCGCGACGACAGCGATGATCACCAGCGTCCGGCGCGGGACGACATCGGTGAGCGGGGCCCGCACCGGCGCGGGCGGCCCGGACGGCGCCGACGGCGCGACGGACGCCGACCGGGCGGAGGCGAGCGGCTTGGCGGCCGTCCTGGCCGCCGCCTTGTCCTTCGCCTTCTCCTTGGCCGTGGTCTGCGCGGCCGCCGCCGCGTTCCGCACGGACTTGAAGGCGCCGCGCATCCGGTCGGCGGCCGCGTCGGCCACCTCCTTCGCCTTGGCACCCGCGTCACCCTTGGGCTCGCCGGGCACGGGGGGCAGCGCGACGACCCGGGTCACCTCGGACGACACCGGCTGCGCCCGCAACTTCTGCTCCGGGGCGTGGAGCACCTCGGTGAGCAGCGCACGCGCCGCCTCGTTGTCGAGCCGCTGCTCGGGGTCCTTGGCGAGCAGCCCGTAGATGACCTTCTCCAGGAGCGGTCCCGCGTTCGTCGGCGGGTCCACCGGCTCGGTCATCACCGCGGTGAGCGTCGCGATCGCGGAGCCCTTGTCGTACGGCGGGACGCCCTCCACGCACGCGTAGAGCAAGCCGCCCAGCGACCACAGGTCGGCGGCCGGGCCGGGCTTGTGGCCGCGGGCGCGCTCCGGCGAGATGTACGAGGGCGCGCCGACGAGCATGCCCGTCGAGGTGATGGACGGGTCGCCCTCGACCTGGGCGATGCCGAAGTCGGTGAGCACGACCCGGCCGTCCTCGGCGATCAGCACGTTGGACGGCTTCACATCGCGGTGCAGGATGCCCTCGCGGTGGGCGGAGCGCAGCACGTCGAGGATGGCGAGCCCGACCTCGGCGGCCCGGCGCGGCGTCAGCACCCCGTCCTCGCGCACCGCTTCGGCGAGCGACTTGCCCTCGACGAGCTCCATGACGATCCACGGCCGGTCGTCCTCGTCCACGACGTCGTAGACCGTCACCGCGCTGGTGTTGCGGATCCGGGCGATCGCCTTGGCCTCGCGCAGGGTGCGCGTGATCAGCCGGCGCTTCTCCTCGTCGTCGATGCTGCTGGGAAAGCGCAGCTCCTTGACGGCGACGGTACGGCCCAGCGTCTCGTCGACGGCACGCCAGACCGTGCCCATGCCTCCACGGCCGAGCACATCCCCGAGCCGGTACCGATCGGCCAGGAGCCGGCCCTCGGCTTTACCGCCGGACTCCTTCCGCTCGTCCCGCTGGGGCTCCCGCGACTGCTCCGCCTCCGACATGCGTCCCCTCTGCGATCCCTGATCCGCGCCCGCACCGACCGCGTCCCGGCCGACGGCTCCCCGCAACTTGCCTCGTGAGGCGGCCCGGTTCACCGCTCCGACCTGCTTCTCCTGCCGGGGGTCCGGGGGTTGGCCCCCGGGGGAGCGGCACCCGCCCTGGCAGAGCGTCCATTGTCTCTCACGTCGGGACCAATGATTGTCCCGGGTCCGCCGTCCGCCAAGATGGCTCCGGAAGGGGGACCATCACCATGCCGACACTCCGGGCGCTGCTCGCCGTGCCCCTGACCGTGGTGCTCTGCGGTCTGGGCACGCCGGTGCTGCCGGGCGAGCCGGGCCACCCGGACCGCGCCGGCCTGAAAGACCCGCAGGCCACAGCGCTGGCACGGCTGGTCACGGGCACGGGCGCCCCGGCCGCCGCCCTGCTCACCGATGACGGCCATCGCTCCCGCTTCGGCACTGCCGGATCCGGGCTCGGCCGCGACGACCGCTTCCGGGCGGGCAGCGTCACCAAGTCCTTCGTCGCGACGGTGGTGCTCCAGCTCGCCGCCGAGGGCAGGCTGCGCCTCGACGACCCGGTGGAACGGCATCTGCCGAGCCTGATACGCGGCCATGGAAACGACGGCCGCCACCTCACCCTGCGCTCCTTGCTCTCCCACACCAGCGGTCTGTTCCCCTACACGGCCGACAGCACCGTCCCGGTTCCACTCACCCCCTCACAAGCCGTCCGCACCGCGCTCGCCCGCTCCCCCGGGCCGCTCGGTACCTACGCCTATTCCAACACCAACTACGTCGTCCTCGGCATGGTCGTTCAGCAGGTCACCAGCCATACGTATGCCGCCGAGGCCGAACGCCGCATCATCACCCCCCTCCGTCTCACCGGCACCTCCTTCCCGGGTGCCCGCACCACGCTCCCCACCCCGCACAGCCGCGCGTACTCCCCCGACGGCCGCGACGTCACCGACCTCGACCCGCGCCGGGCCGGCGCCGCCGGTGAACTCATATCGACCCTCGCCGATCTGAGCCGCTTCTACGCGGCCCTGCTCGGCGGTGCCCTGCTGCCCGCGCCCCAGCAGCGCGAACTGCTCGGCACCGCCGCCGCCCACGGTGTCTACGGCCTCGGTGTCTACCCGCAGCGGCTCTCCTGCGGCCTCACCGTCTGGGGCCACAACGGGCATATATCCGGCAGCCTGGTCCGCGCGGCGGCCACCGCCGACGGCCGCCACACCGCCGTTTTCCGTATCAACACAGACATCGCCCTCAGCCCCTCCCTCGAACTCTCGCTACTCGACGCCGAGTTCTGCCCGACTGCCCGCCAGGGCCTGTCCGTCGCCCCGGTTTCTCCCTAGATCGGCACGATGTCCGGCGCCCCCAGCCGCGCCGCGTCCGCCGTCAGGTCGTCCGGCTGGCGCTGCGACTCACGCTCCGCCTCCACCCTCTTCTCGTAGTGCTCCACCTCCTTCTCGATCTGCTTCTTGTCCCAACCGAGGACCGGCGCCATCAGCTCAGCGCACTCCCGGGCCGACCGCGTGCCCCGGTCGAAGGTCTCGATGGAGATCCGGGTGCGCCGGGTCAGGACGTCGTCGAGGTGGCGGGCGCCCTCGTGCGAGGCTGCGTAGACGATCTCGGCCCGCAGATAGTCCTCCGCCGCGCCGAGCGGCTCCCCCAGCGACGGGTCGGCCACGATCAGCTCGATGAGGTCCTCGGTCAGCGATCCGTACCGGTTCAACAGGTGCTCCACGCGGACCACATGGATCCCGGTG
This sequence comes from Streptomyces sp. NPDC059994, assembly GCF_042737755.1. Taxonomy (NCBI): domain Bacteria; kingdom Bacillati; phylum Actinomycetota; class Actinomycetes; order Kitasatosporales; family Streptomycetaceae; genus Streptomyces; species Streptomyces sp. NPDC059994. The sequence continues at coordinate 36,404 of NZ_JBHWUR010000044.1, read as the reverse complement.
CGCGCGGCGATCCTCGCGCGCGCGTTCCACAGCGCCCGGTAGCCCTCCGCGCCGAGCAGGGGCACGTCCTCGGTGACGCAGTCCGCGACCCGCTGGTCCAGGCCGTGCACCGCCTCGTCCACCGCGTCCTTCGCCATCACCCGGTACGTCGTGTACTTGCCGCCGGCGATGACCACGAGGCCCGGCACCGGGTGCGCCACCGTGTGCTCGCGGGAGAGCTTGCTGGTGGCGTCCGACTCCCCGGCGAGCAGCGGGCGCAGGCCCGCGTAGACCCCCTGGACGTCGTCCCGGGTCAGGGGCACCGCGAGTACCGAGTTGACGTGTTCGAGGAGGTAGTCGATGTCCGCGCTGGAGGCGGCGGGGTGGGCCTTGTCCAGGTCCCAGCCCGTGTCGGTCGTGCCCACGATCCAGTGGCGCCCCCAGGGGATCACGAAGAGCACCGACTTCTCGGTGCGCAGGATGAGCCCGGTCGTGGAGTGGATCCGGTCCTTGGGCACCACCAGATGGATGCCCTTGGAGGCCCGGACGTGGAACTGGCCGCGCTCGCCGACCATCGCCTGGGTGTCGTCCGTCCACACCCCCGTCGCGTTGACGATCTGTTTGGCGCGGATCTCGTACTCCCCGCCGCCCTCCACGTCGCGCACCCGCGCCCCGACCACCCGCTCACCCTCGCGCAGGAACCCGGTCACCCGGGCCCGGTTGGCGGCCTGTGCCCCGTAACTCGCGGCCGTCCGCACCAGTGTGGCCACGAAGCGGGCGTCGTCCATCTGCGCGTCGTAGTACTGCAGCGCCCCGACCAGCGCTTCCCTCTTCAGGCAGGGCGCGACCCGCAGGGCGCTGCGGCGGGAGAGGTGGCGGTGGACCGGCAGGCCCCGGCCGTGGCCGGACGAGACCGACATCGCGTCGTACAACGCCACGCCCGATCCCGCGTACCACCGCTCCCAGCCCTTGTGCTGGAGCGGGTAGAGGAACGGCACCGGTTTCACCAGGTGCGGGGCGAGGCGCCCCAGGAGCAGTCCGCGCTCCTTCAGCGCCTCACGGACCAGCGCGAAGTCCAGCATCTCCAGATAGCGCAGCCCGCCGTGGACCAGCTTGCTCGACCGGCTGGACGTGCCCGAGGCCCAGTCCCGCGCCTCGACGATGCCGGTCGAGAGCCCTCGGGTCACGGCGTCCAGCGCGGTGCCCGCGCCGACCACCCCGCCGCCGACGACCAGCACGTCGAGCTCGCGCTCTGCCATCGCGGCGAGCGCCTCGGCGCGCTGCACCGGTCCCAGTGTCGCTGTCCTCACGGATGCCTCCCGTTGATCGGGGTGGTCTGGCTCACACACTCGATTCTGGACGCGACCACCGACATCGGCCACCGCCTGTGGACAACACTCGGACAACCCCGGGCCCGCAATGCGGCATAACGGTCATATTTACTCTTAGTCTGACATTGCGCCCGCCCGTTCTGTCCACAGGGCTTGCGCGCCATGTCCCCTCCGGTTATGGGAAGGACGGTCACCCGGATGCCCGCAGACCTCGCTGTCATCGGACTCGGCCACCTCGGCCTGCCCCTCGCCCAGGCCGCTGCCGCCGCCGGCATCGAGACCGTCGGCCATGACACCGACCCCCGCGTCCTCGCCGAACTCCGCGCGGGCCGCCCCCCGGTCGACGGCGCCCTGACCGCCGCCGAGCTGCGCCGGATGCTCTCGGGTGGCTTCCGGACCGCCACCGACCCGGCCGAGCTCGGCCGGGTCCGTACCGCCGTGATCTGCGCCCCCACCCCGCTCGGCGCGGACCGGACCCTGGACCTCGGCGCCGTCGCCGAGGCGGCCCGCACGCTCGCGGCCCGGCTGCGCCCGCACACCACGGTGATCCTGGAGTCCGCCGCCTACCCCGGCACCACCGAGGACTTCCTGCGCCCGCTGCTCGAAGAAGGCTCGGGGCTGCGGGCCGGGCGCGACTTCCACCTCGCGTACTCCCCCGGCCGCCTCGAACCCGGCAGCCGCACCCACGGCTTCGCCACCACCCCCAAGGTCATCGGCGGTCTCACCCCCGCCTGCACCGAGTCCGCCGCCGCGTTCTACGGCCGGATCACCGACAAGGTCGTCCGCGCGCGCGGCACCCGCGAGGCCGAGATGGCCAAGCTCCTGGAGACCAACTACCGCCAGGTCAACATCGCGCTGGTCAACGAGATGGCCGTGCTCTGCCACGACATGGGCGTGGACCTGTGGGACGTGATCCGGTGCGCCGAGACCAAGCCCTTCGGCTTCCAGCCGTTCCGCCCGGGCCCGGGCGTCGGCGGCCACGGCGTGCCGCTCGACCCGACCCCGCTGCCGTACACGGGCCTGCGGATGGTGGGGCTGGCCCGGGAGATCAACGCGCACATGCCGCAGTACGTCATCCAGCGCTCCACCACGCTCCTGAACGAGCACGGCAAGTCCGCCCGGGGCGCGCGCGTACTGCTGCTCGGCGTCACCTACAAGCCCGACCTCGCCGATCTGGAGGGCTCCCCGGCCGCCGAGATCGCGGGCCGGCTCATCGACCTCGGCGCGGCGGTGAGCTACCACGACCCGCATGTCCCGGACTGGCGCGTGCACGACCAGCCCGTACCGCGCGCGGACTCGCTCTACGAGGCCGCCGCCCACGCCGACCTCACGGTGCTGCTCCAGCAGCACCGCACGTACGACCTCCAGGGGCTGTCGGTCAAGGCCCAGCTACTGCTCGACACCCGCGGCGTCACGCCCGGGGGCGCCGCGCACCGACTCTGAAATCCGGTCTCCGCCGCACTCGGCCGGTTGCTACTCTTCGGGTCGCCCGATCGCACAGCCGTGCGCATTCACGGGCTCGTGCGTTCACTTACCTCGGGGGGATCCGAAGATGAGCCAGTCCTTTCCGCCACCGCAGCAGCAGCCCCAGCCGGAGTTCCCGGGCTTCGCCCCGGTCCCGCCGCCGGCCCCGGTCCGCGACAACTTCGCCGGCGGGCTGATCACCGCGATCGCCGCCGCCATCGTCTGCGCGGGCGTCTACGGCGCGATCGTCGGCGCCACCAAGCACGAGATCGGCTACGCGGCCGTCGGTGTCGGCTTCCTGATCGGCTGGGCCTCGGGCAAGGTCGGCGGGCGCAACCCCGCCCTGCCGGTGCTCGGCGCGGTCCTCGCCCTCGGCTCCGTCTACGCGGGCCAGCTGGTCGGTGAGGCCATCCTCATCTCCAAGCACTTCCCCGTCAGCCTCTCGGAACTGCTGTTCCAGCACCTCGACGTCGTGAACGAGGCCTGGAAGTCCGACGCCGACCCGATGACGTTCCTGTTCTTCGCGATCGCCGCGGCCGCCGCGTTCTCCGGCGCCAAGAAGGCCGCCGCGTAACCGCCGGACACGCGAGAGGGCCCGGACCGTCGAACGGTCCGGGCCCTTTCACTTACGTACTACGTACGTGGGAGACGTACGCGCACGGCGGGCGTCAGCGCTTGTGCTGCGCGTCCGCCACCGTCACCTCGACGCGCTGGAACTCCTTGAGCTCGCTGTAGCCGGTGGTGGCCATCGAGCGGCGCAGGGCGCCGAAGAAGTTCATCGAGCCGTCCGGGATGTGCGACGGGCCGGTGAGGATCTCCTCGGTGGTGCCCACGATGCCCAGGTCGACCAGCTTGCCGCGCGGCACGTCCTCGTGGACGGCCTCCATGCCCCAGTGGTGGCCCTTGCCGGGCGCGTCCGTGGCGCGGGCCAGCGGGGAGCCGATCATCACGGCGTCGGCGCCGCAGGCGATCGCCTTGGGCAGGTCGCCGGACCAGCCGACACCGCCGTCCGCGATCACGTGCACGTACCGGCCGCCGGACTCGTCCATGTAGTCGCGGCGGGCCGCGGCCACGTCGGCGACGGCGGTGGCCATCGGGACCTGGATGCCGAGCACGTTGCGCGTGGTGTGCGCGGCGCCGCCGCCGAAGCCCACCAGGACGCCGGCCGCGCCGGTGCGCATCAGGTGCAGGGCCGCGGTGTACGTGGCGCAGCCGCCGACGATCACCGGGACGTCCAGCTCGTAGATGAACTGCTTGAGGTTGAGCGGCTCGGCCGCGCCCGAGACGTGCTCCGCCGAGACGGTCGTGCCGCGGATGACGAAGATGTCGACACCCGCGTCCACGACGGCCTTGGAGAACTGCGCCGTGCGCTGCGGCGAGAGGGCGGCCGCGGTGACCACACCGGAGTCGCGCACCTCCTTGATGCGCTGCCCGATCAGCTCTTCCTTGATCGGGGCCGCGTAGATCTCCTGGAGGCGGCGGGTGGCGGCGTCCTCGTCCAGCTGGTCGATCTCGTCGAGCAGCGACTGCGGGTCCTCGTACCGGGTCCACAGGCCTTCGAGGTTGAGCACGCCCAGACCGCCGAGCTCACCGATGCGGATCGCGGTCTGCGGCGACACGACCGAGTCCATCGGGGCGGCCAGGAACGGCAGCTCGAACCGGTAGGCGTCGATCTGCCAGGCGATCGAGACCTCCTTCGGGTCCCGGGTGCGCCGGCTCGGGACGATGGCGATGTCGTCGAACGCGTACGCCCTGCGGCCGCGCTTGCCGCGCCCGATCTCGATCTCAGTCACGTTGTGTGGGCCTTTCCCTCTACGTCTGCGGTCCCAGTATCCCCGACATGTGTGTCCCCGACATACGGGCGAGGGGCGGCCGGCCGGAGCAGGCTGGGGCCCCCCACCCACGCGCCGCACGCGCGGGGGGGGGGGGCGGCGGGGGGGGTGGATTTTGGGGGGCCGAAAGTAACTACGTGGGCCTCGGCGGAACGGGCCGGCACGCGCGGCGCGCGTCCGGCCCCTTCCGCATGTCAGTACGTCATGTCAGTGCCTCTTCAGTGC
>NZ_JBHWUR010000044.1:18014-31563 GCF_042737755.1 Streptomyces sp. NPDC059994 | reverse complement strand
GGTTCTCTATCTCTGACCGGTTGTGGGGCCCTTCCCATAACGTTGGGGGGCCCATTTTCCCCGCAATTGTGTGACCCCCCAAACGGGGGGGGGGGGGCCCCCGAAAACCGGGGGCCGCCCCTCACTCGGTTCACGCGCGCGTGGGCGTGGTCAGCGCCTGGTGTAGTTCGGCGCCTCGACCGTCATCTGGATGTCGTGCGGGTGGCTCTCCTTGAGGCCCGCCGAGGTGATCCGGACGAACCGGCCGTTCGTCTGAAGCTCCGGTACGGTCCGGCCGCCGACGTAGAACATCGACTGGCGCAGACCGCCGACCAGCTGGTGGACGACCGCGGAGAGCGGGCCGCGGTAGGGCACCTGGCCCTCGATGCCCTCGGGGACCAGCTTCTCGTCGGAGGCGACGCCCTCCTGGAAGTAGCGGTCCTTGGAGAAGGACTTGCGGTCGCCACGCGACTGCATCGCGCCGAGCGAGCCCATGCCCCGGTAGGACTTGAACTGCTTGCCGTTGATGAAGAGCAGCTCGCCCGGGGACTCCTCGCAGCCTGCCAGGAGCGAGCCGAGCATCACCGTGTCGGCGCCCGCGACCAGGGCCTTGGCGATGTCGCCCGAGTACTGCAGGCCGCCGTCGCCGATGACCGGGACGCCCGCGGCCTTGGCGGCGAGCGAGGCCTCGTAGATGGCGGTGACCTGCGGGACGCCGATGCCGGCGACGACACGGGTCGTACAGATGGAGCCGGGGCCGACGCCGACCTTGATGCCGTCGACGCCCGCGTCGATCAGGGCCTGGGCGCCGTCGCGGGTGGCGATGTTGCCACCGATGACGTCGACGCCCGCCGCGTTCGACTTGATCTTGGCGACCATGTCGCCGACCAGCCGGGAGTGGCCGTGGGCGGTGTCGACGACGATGAAGTCGACGCCGACCTCGATCAGCGCCTGGGCGCGCTCGTAGGCGTCGCCCGCGACACCTACGGCGGCGCCGACCACGAGCCGGCCGCCCTTGTCCTTGGCCGCGTTCGGGTACTGCTCGGCCTTGACGAAGTCCTTGACCGTGATGAGGCCCTTGAGGATGCCGGCGTCGTCGACGAGCGGCAGCTTCTCGATCTTGTGGCGGCGCAGCAGCTCCATCGCGTCCACACCGGAGATGCCGACCTTTCCGGTGACCAGCGGCATCGGGGTCATGACCTCGCGCACCTGGCGCGAGCGGTCGGACTCGAAGGCCATGTCGCGGTTGGTGACGATGCCGAGCAGCTTGCCCGCCGGGTCGGTGACCGGCACGCCGCTGATGCGGAACTTGGCGCACAGCTCGTCGGCCTCGCGCAGCGTCGCGTCCGGGTGGACCGTGATCGGGTCGGTCACCATCCCGGACTCGGAGCGCTTCACCAGGTCGACCTGGTTGGCCTGGTCCTCGATCGAGAGGTTGCGGTGGAGGACACCGGCGCCGCCCTGGCGGGCCATCGCGATGGCCATGCGCGCCTCGGTGACCTTGTCCATCGCCGCGGACAGCAGCGGGACGTTCACCTTCACGTTCTTCGAGAGGTACGAGGAAGTGTCGATCTGGTCGGGCGCCATGTCGGACGCGCCCGGCAGCAGCAGCACGTCGTCGTACGTCAGCCCGAGCATCGCGAATTTGTCGGGCACTCCGTCGACGTTTGCAGTCATGACACCTTCCCCATGGCCTTGATCGGTGCGGATGTCCATGCTAACGGGCTGGCGCGGTGTCTCATTCCATGAACAAGATCAACCGAATTCTTTGGACGTTCACACGTACGTGAGGTGAGGCCGGGCGCGCGAAAGCGCGGCTGCGCGCGTGACGGCGCGAAGTTGCGCGTCCGGCGGCCCCCGCGCACCGGATGGCATCAGCGCGCAACCCCGGTGGCATCACGGCCCACCGGGTGACGTCACTGCTCGGCGAGCGCCCTCAGACGGCTGAGCGCCCGGTGCTGGGCGACCCGGACCGCGCCCGGCGACATCCCGAGCATCTGGCCGGTCTCCTCGGCGGTGAGGCCGACGGCGACCCGCAGCACCAGCAGTTCGCGCTGGTTCTCCGGCAGGTTGGCGAGCAGTTTCTTGGCCCACGCGGCGTCGCTGCTGAGCAGTGCGCGCTCCTCGGGGCCCAGCGAGTCGTCGGGCCGCTCGGGCATCTCGTCCGAGGGCACCGCCGTGGAACCCGGGTGGCGCATCGCGGCCCGCTGGAGGTCGGCGACCTTGTGCGAGGCGATGGCGAACACAAAGGCCTCGAAGGGCCTGCCGGTGTCCCGATAGCGCGGCAGCGCCATGAGCACGGCGACGCAGACCTCCTGCGCGAGGTCCTCCACGAAGTGGCGAGCATCACCCGGCAGACGGTTCAGCCGGGTGCGGCAGTAGCGCAGTGCGAGCGGATGAACATGGGCCAGAAGATCATGCGTGGCCTGTTCGTCGCCGTCGACGGCACGGTGAACGAGTGCACCGATCACCGTTGGCTCGTCGTCGCGCATCGATCCATGGTGCCCCGGCGTCGCAGAATCCGTGGCACCGCGTCCATAGTTGTGCACCGAAGCGTTATGAGCAGGTGCGCCGGAAGTCATCTCCTGCGCCCTCCCCTCCCGCTCGACCGACTCGTCCCCGAGGAACTCCACACCTTCAAGGATGCGGCATCGCGCGCGAAGCGTCACACGCCGCTCCACGGAGCAGGGGGTCGGACCCGTCCGCCGACAACGGACGGGGATCCGGCCGACCACTCCGCGGGCAGGTCAGCGCACCAGCCCCCAGCGGAAACCGAGCGCCACCGCGTGCGCCCGGTCCGAGGCGCCGAGTTTCTTGAACAGCCGCCTCGCGTGCGTCTTCACGGTGTCCTCGGAGAGAAAGAGCTCGCGCCCGATCTCGGCGTTGGACCGGCCGTGGCTCATGCCCTCAAGCACCTGGATCTCGCGCGCGGTGAGCGTGGGCGCCGCGCCCATCTCGGCCGAGCGCAGTCTGCGCGGAGCCAGCCGCCAGGTCGGATCGGCGAGCGCCTGCGTGACGGTCGCGCGCAGCTCCGCCCGCGAGGCGTCCTTGTGCAGATAGCCCCGGGCCCCGGCGGCGACGGCGAGCGCCACCCCGTCGAGGTCCTCGGCGACCGTCAGCATGATGATGCGGGCGCCGGGGTCGGCGGACAGCAGCCGCCGGACGGTCTCCACGCCGCCCAGACCGGGCATGCGTACGTCCATCAGAATGAGGTCCGAGCGGTCGGCACCCCAGCGGCGGAGGACTTCCTCGCCGTTGGCCGCCGTCGTCACACGCTCGACGCCCGGCACGGTCGCTACCGCACGTCGGAGCGCCTCTCGGGCAAGCGGGGAGTCGTCGCAGACGAGGACGGATGTCATGGCCGCCCTCCGCAGCTGATGCGCGTCACCTTGAGCCTCCAGGCTGGTTACGTATCGTCACCTGTGCGATTGACGCTCTCGGACAGCTGCCCGAGCGCTTGTTCTTTCAACCGCTCCGCACTCTCAACGACGGTCACTCGAAAGAGTTACGGGTCGGACGGGGGCCTTCGGCACTCTACGTGAGGAAGCGTGTGCGCCGGGCGCGCATCGCGGGTTGCCCGTCCTTCGCTCGGAGGTATGCCCCATTTAGCGGCTTTTCTTCCCTTTTTCTGGTGTCTGTGGCTAGATTCGCAATGAGTCATATTTACATCTACTTACACCGTAGATGTACGTTCGTCGGTACACCCCAGTGATCCGGGGTACCCGGCCCATCCGCCTCAGGCACGGCTTCAAGGGGACATGAGCAATGGCAGATTTCTCCCGCCTTCCCGGACCGAACGCCGATCTGTGGGACTGGCAGCTCCTCGCCGCATGCCGCGGGGTCGACAGCTCCCTCTTCTTCCACCCGGAGGGCGAACGCGGCGCGGCCAGGAGTGCGCGCGAGAACTCGGCGAAAGAGGTGTGCATGCGCTGCCCGGTACGCGCCCAGTGCGCGGCGCACGCCCTGGCGGTCCGCGAGCCCTACGGAGTGTGGGGCGGACTCACGGAGGACGAGCGCGAAGAGCTGATGGGCAGGGCACGCAACCGGCTGGTGACGGCGGCGAGCGCGGGAGCGCTGGGCGAGCGGGGCCACGGCTGACGCAGGCCGCGCCCGAATTCGCAGAAACGTTCCTGCGCCGTATGGCGCAGCACCGGACAACAGCACCGGACAACAGCACCGGACAACAGCACCGAAGACAAGATCGCCGAGCAGCAGCGGCGGGGCAGCAGCGCGGAGGCATCCTTGAGGAGGCCGCGGGAGGCCGCTTCCCGCGGAGTGGCGCGCGCCCGGACGCCCGCCGGCGCTCAGTTGCGGGCGGCGGCTCCGGCCAGCTGGTCCAGGGTGGCCGCGACGGCCGGGACCCTGGCCAGGTCGGGCAGCGTGAGCGCGACGATCTCGCGCTCCACGGCGGGCTCCACCGTGACCGTACGGGCGCCCTTGGGGCGCACCGAGGCGATCGCCAGCTCCGGCAGCACCGCGACCCCGAGCCCCGCCCCGACCAGGCCGATCACCGCCGGGTAGTCGTCCGTGGCGAAGTCGATGCGCGGGGTGAAGCCGGACTCCTCGCAGACGTCGACCAGTTGACGCCGGCAGCGCGGGCAGCCCGCGATCCACGGCTCGTCGGCGAGGTCGCGGATGTCGACCGTGCCGCTCTCGGCCAGCCGGTGGCCGTCCGGGAGGAGCCCGACCAGGCGGTCGATCAGCAGCGGCCGTACGACCAGGTCGTCCCACTCCTCCGCGGTGGCCGCCCCGTACCGGAAGGCGAGCGCGATGTCGCAGTCGCCCTCGCGCAGCATCTCCACCGAGCGCGGCGGCTCGGCCTCGACCAGGGAGACCCGGGTGCCGGGGTGGGCGGCGCGCAGCGCGGCCAGCGCGCTGGGCACCAGGGTGGAGGAGCCGCTGGGGAAGGAGACGAGCCGGACCCGGCCCGCGCGCAGGCCCGCGATGGCCGCGATCTCCTCCTCGGCGGCAGTGAGGCCCGCGAGGATGCCGGAGGCGTGGCGCACCAGGACCTCGCCGGCCTGGGTGAGCCGGGTCTCGCGGCCGGTGCGGATGAGCAGCGGGGTGCCCGCGGACGCTTCGAGGGCCTTCATCTGCTGGCTGACGGCGGGTTGGGTACAGCCGAGCTCGCGCGCGGCGGCCGAGAAGGAACCGGTGGCGGCGACGGCACGCAGGACGCGGAGATGACGGGCCTCGATCACCCTCCGAGCATAAGGGGTGCTTGGGGATCTTGCGGGATACTGCGTAGCTGCTTTGAGACAGTTGGGGTTAGCGTTGCGCCCCATGAAACTTCTGTCTGTGAACACGGGGCGCGCCACGGTCGTCGGGTACACCGACGCCGAGGGCGGTCTCACCGGCATCGGCAAGCGCCCGGTGGAGGGCTCCGTACGGATCTTCCGGCCCGGCCCCAAGGGCGTGGGCGCCAGCGGTGTCGAGGGCGACGACGTGTGCGACAGCCGCCACCACGGCGGCGACCACCAGGCCGTCTACGCCTACGCGCGCGAGGATCTCGACGCCTGGGAGAAGGAGCTGGGCCGCGAGCTGCCCGGCGGGATCTTCGGCGAGAACCTCACCACGTACGGCATCGACGTCAGCGACGCCCGGATCGGCGAGCGCTGGCGGATAGGCACGGACGTGGTCCTGGAGGTCTCCTGCGCGCGCATTCCCTGCCGTACGTTCGCGGGCGCCCTGGACGAGCAGGGGTGGGTCAAGCGGTTCACCCAGGCCGCGGCCCCCGGCGCCTACCTCCGGGTGATCGAGGAGGGCGAGATCCGCGGGGGCGACGCGATCGAGGTCGTCCACCGGCCCGCGCACGAGGTGTCGGTCGCGTTCTGGTTCCGCGCGTTCACCACCGAGCGGGAGCTGATGCCGCACACCCTTGCGGCGGGCGAGGCGATGGCGCCTGAGTCCCACGACAAGGTACGTAAGTACCTGGAGCAGCAGGCCGGCCGGCGGGCTTCCTGACCGGACGGGGCGTCACACCGCTGTCACGTCTGGGCATTAACGTGCGCGTATGACGACTGCACTGATTACGGGAGCGACGGCGGGCATCGGGGCCGCGTTCGCGCGACAGCTGGCCAGGGACGGGCACGACCTGGTGCTGGTCGCCCGCGACGGCAAGCGGCTGCGGGAGCAGGCCACCGAGTTGCACGACCGGCACGGCGTGGAGGCCGAGGTGCTGTCCGCCGACCTGTCCACGGAGGACGGCATCACGGCGGTCGAGGCGCGGCTCGCGGAGCGCCGCAAGCCGGTCGACCTGCTGGTCAACAACGCGGGGTTCGGCAACAAGGGCCGCTATCTGGACGTGTCCATGGCCGACGAGCTCAAGATGCTGAAGGTGCACATCGAAGCGGTGCTGCGGCTGACGTCGGCCGCGACCGAGGGCATGCGCGAGCGCGGGCGCGGCGGGGTCGTCAACGTCGCCTCGGTCGCCGCGTTCGTGCCGCGCGGGACCTACGGCGCGTCCAAGGCGTGGGTCGTGCAGTTCACCCAGGGCGCGGCGCGCGACCTGGCGGGGTCGGGGGTGCGGCTGATGGCGCTGTGCCCGGGCTTCGTCCGGACGGAGTTCCACCAGCGGGCCGGGATGGGCACCGACAACATCCCCGGCTGGCTGTGGCTGGACGCCGACAAGCTGGTGTCGGCGGCGCTCTCCGACCTCGCGCGCGGGAAGACGCTGTCGATCCCGGACCCGCGCTACAAGGCGCTGATGGGTGTGGTGAAGCTGGCTCCGCGCGGTCTCCTGGGCGGGGTCACGTCCCGGACGGGCCGCAAGTACGGCCCGCAGTAAGGCGACTGCCGTCACCGGGCGCGGGCTCGGCGGCGTTGCCGTCGACGGCGAGCTCGGCCGTGGCGCCGTCGCGCCAGGTCACCCGGACCGTGTGACCTTCGACCCGGATACGCGTGACCAGGTCGGACAGCGGGGCCACGACGGCGTCTATCGGCGCTGGTACCTCAACTCCCTGCTGTACGCGGGCGGGGGCGCGCTCGTCTGCGCGCTGATCAGCGTCGCCGCCGGGTACGCCTTCGACAAGTACCGCTTCCGGGGCAAGGAGAAGCTGTTCGGGGTGGTCCAGCTCGGCGTGCTCGTGCCGTCGACCGCGCTCGCGCTGCCGATGTATCTGCTCGCCAGCAAGGCGGGGCTGGTCAACACCTACTGCTCGGTGCTGGTCCCCGTCCTGGTGAACCCCTTCGGGGTCTACCTCTCCCGGGTGTTCAGCGCGAGCCATATCCCCGACGAGGCGCTGGAGGCGGTGCGGATCGACGGGGCCGGCGAACTGCGCGCCTGCTGGTCGATCGGGCTCCGGATGGTCATGCCCGGGTTCGTCACCGTGTTCCTCTTCCAGTTCACCGCGATCTGGAACACCTTCTTCCTCCCCCTGGTGATGCTCTCGGACCAGAAGCTCTTCCCGCTGAGCCTCGGCCTGTACGCGTGGAACTCCAACACCCACGCCGAGCCCGCCTTCTACCCCCTCGTCGTCACCGGCTCCCTCCTCGCCGTCCTCCCCCTCGCCGTCCTCCCCCTCGTCGTCGCCTTCGTCGCCCTCCAGCGGCACTGGAAGGCGGGCCTCACGGCGGGCAGCGTCAAGTGACCGGACGGACGCACAGCCGGTTACCCATGGACAACGCCCCCGTGAGGAGCCCGAGTTCCACCATGCACCACGCCACTGACAACCGCCCCGCCGTCCTCCTCGCCATGGGCCCCGGGATCGCCGAGCGCCTGCTCGCCGAGCGGCACCGCGCCCGCCTGGCCGCGCTCGCCCGAACCGACCCGTACCTCGTCGCCCATGAGCTCGTCGCGCCCGCACCGGCCGTGGCGGCGGCGCTGGCCGAGGCCGAAGTGCTGCTGACCTGCTGGGGCGCGCCGCCGCTCACCGCTGAGGTGCTGGCCTCGGCGCCACGGCTGCGGGCCGTCGTGCACGCCGCCGGGTCGGTGAAGCACCACATCACCGAGGCGTGCTGGGAGCGGGGCATCGCGGTGACCTCGGCGGCGGCGGCCAACGCGCTGCCGGTCGCCGAGTACACGCTGGCCGCGATCCTCTTCGCGGGCAAGCGCGTCCTGGCCTCGGCCCAGCGGTACGCGGAGCTGCGCGCCCCGCACGACTGGCTGCGCGAGGGCGACGGCACCGGCAACTACCACCGGACGGTCGGCCTGGTCGGCGCCTCCCGGATCGGCCGCCGGGTGATCGAGCTGCTGCGCCCCTTCGACTTCCGGGTCCTGCTCCACGACCCGTACGTAGCTGCGGCCGAGGCGGCCCGGCTGGGCGTCGAGCTCGTCGCCCTGGACGAGCTGTGCGCCCGCAGCAGCGTCGTCTCCGTCCACGCGCCGCAGCTCCCGGCCACCGAGCACATGATCGGCGCCCGTCAGCTGGCCGCGATGCCGGACGGGGCGACCCTGGTCAACACCGCGCGCGGCTCCCTGGTGGACGGGCCCGCCCTGCTCGGCGAGCTCCTCTCCGGCCGCCTCCATGCCGTACTGGACGTCACCGAGCCCGAACTCCCCTCCCGCGAGAGCCCGTTGTACGACCTGCCCAACGTCCTGCTGACCCCGCACATCGCCGGGTCGCTCGGCAACGAGCTGCACCGGATGGCGGACCTGGCGCTGGACGAGGTGGAGCGGTTCGCGGCCGGGACGCCGTTCGCGGACCCCGTCCACGCGGCGTCCCTGCGCCACTCGGCCTGAGCGCGACCGGCTCGGCCGCCCCACACCAGTTCGGTCAAATCACACTAAAATGGACGCATCTCACCTGGCCCGCAGCACTGGGAACCGCAGCACCGGGAGACGCCATGAAATTCGCACAGATAATCGACTTCAAGACCGAGCACTTCGACGACCTGGACCGGCTCATGGACCGGTGGGTCGAACAGACCAAGGGCAAGCGGACCGCCACGCGCGGCCTCATCGGCAAGGACCGCGCCGACGGGTCGCACTTCGTCGAGGTCGTCGAATTCCCTTCGTACGACGAGGCCATGGCGAACTCCAAGCTCCCGGAGACGAACCGTATCTTCGAGGAGATGGTGGCTCTCTGCGACGGCATGCCCACCTTCACCGACCTCGATGTGGTCCGCGACGAGCAGTTGAACGCCGCAACTGTCCGCCGGTTCTTCCACGAGATCGCCGTCGGGGGCAACCTCGACGCCATCAACGAGGTGTTCGCGGCCGACTACGCCGACCACGACATCATCAAGGACGAGGAGACCGTCGTCGGAGCCGACGTCATCCGCAGCGACGTCAGCGGGTGGCGGGAGGCGTTCGACTTCACCTTCTCGCTCGACCGGCAGATCTGCGAGGGCGACGACGTGGTGACGCTGTGGACCTGGACCGGCACCCACAAGGGCGACTTCATGGGCATCGCGCCCACCGGCAAGGTGTGCACCATGACCGGCACCACGGTCTTCCGCTGCAAGGACGGCAAGATCCAGGAGGGCTGGTGGCACGAGGACGCGCTGGGCCTGATGAAGCAGCTCGGAGCGGTCTGAACCTCGGAGCGGTCTGAACCTCGGAACGGTCTGAACCTCGGCGCGGCCTGAACCTCGGCGCGGCCTGAGCCTCGGAGCGCTCCGACCGACGCCGAAGGCCCCCGTCCCCGGGAATCCCCGGGGGCGGGGGCCTTCACACGTCGTACGACGTCAGCGCGTCACAGCAGGTCAGTGGCTGTGGCCGTGACCGTGACCGGCGTCGCCCTCGTCCTCGGCCGGCTTCTCGACGACCAGGGTCTCGGTCGTGAGCAGCAGGGAGGCGATGGAGGCGGCGTTCTCCAGGGCGGAGCGCGTCACCTTGACCGGGTCGATGACGCCGGCCTTGACCAGGTCGCCGTACTCGCCGGTGGCGGCGTTGAAGCCGTTGCCCTTCTCCAGCTCCGCCACCTTCGAGGTGATGACGTAGCCCTCAAGACCGGCGTTCTCGGCGATCCAGCGCAGCGGCTCGACCGCGGCGCGGCGGACGACCGCGACACCCGTGGCCTCGTCGCCGGTCAGGCCGAGGTTGCCCTCCAGGACCTTGACGGCGTGGACGAGCGCGGAGCCACCACCGGAGACGATGCCCTCCTCGACCGCGGCGCGGGTCGCGGAGATGGCGTCCTCCAGACGGTGCTTCTTCTCCTTCAGCTCCACCTCGGTGGCGGCGCCGACCTTGATCACGCACACGCCGCCGGCGAGCTTCGCGAGGCGCTCCTGGAGCTTCTCGCGGTCCCAGTCGGAGTCCGTGGACTCGATCTCGGCCTTGATCTGGTTGACGCGGCCGACGACGTCCTCGTGGCT
This sequence comes from Streptomyces sp. NPDC059994, assembly GCF_042737755.1. Classification (NCBI taxonomy): domain Bacteria; kingdom Bacillati; phylum Actinomycetota; class Actinomycetes; order Kitasatosporales; family Streptomycetaceae; genus Streptomyces; species Streptomyces sp. NPDC059994. The sequence continues at coordinate 21,327 of NZ_JBHWUR010000044.1, read as the reverse complement.
GCCGCCACCGTCGACGACGGTCGTGTCGTCCTTGGTGATCGTGACGCGGCGGGCCGAGCCCAGCACGTCCAGACCGGCCTGGTCGAGCTTGAGGCCGACCTCCTCGGCGATGACGGTGGCACCGGTGAGGGTGGCCATGTCCTGCAGCATCGCCTTGCGGCGGTCGCCGAAGCCCGGGGCCTTGACGGCCACGGCGTTGAACGTGCCGCGGATCTTGTTGACGACCAGGGTCGACAGGGCCTCGCCCTCGACGTCCTCGGCGATGATCAGGAGCGGCTTGGAGGCGCCGGCCTGGATGACCTTCTCCAGGAGCGGCAGCAGGTCCTGGATCGAGGAGATCTTGCCCTGGTTGATCAGGATGTACGGGTCGTCGAGGACGGCCTCCATACGCTCCTGGTCGGAGACCATGTACGGCGAGAGGTAGCCCTTGTCGAAGGCCATGCCCTCGGTGAACTCCAGCTCCAGGCCGAAGGTGTTGGACTCCTCGACGGTGATGACACCGTCCTTGCCGACCTTGTCCATCGCCTCGGCGATGAGCTCGCCGACCTGGGTGTCCTGCGCGGAGAGCGCGGCCACGGCGGCGATGTCGGACTTGTCCTCGATCGGACGCGCGGTGGCGAGCAGCTCCTCCGAGACGGCCTTGACGGCCGCGTCGATGCCCTTCTTCAGGGCGGCCGGGGAGGCGCCGGCGGCGACGTTGCGCAGGCCCTCGCGGACCAGCGCCTGGGCCAGCACGGTGGCGGTGGTGGTGCCGTCACCCGCGATGTCGTTGGTCTTGGTCGCCACCTCCTTCACGAGCTGGGCGCCCAGGTTCTCGTACGGGTCGTCGAGCTCGACCTCGCGGGCGATCGTGACACCGTCGTTGGTGATGGTGGGGGCGCCGAACTTCTTGTCGATGACGACGTTGCGGCCCTTGGGGCCGATCGTCACCTTCACAGTGTCGGCAAGCTTGTTGACGCCGCGCTCAAGGGCGCGACGGGCGTCCTCGTCGAACTTCAGGATCTTCGCCATGGGAGCGGTTCAGCCCTCTCGGAAACTCGGTGATACGAAAACTGCGCCCCTCGCCGCCCGGCTGTCAGCAGGGTGGCCAGGGGCGCAGCTCAGAAGCATTCGCTTCGAGATGAATTACTTCTCGATGATCGCGAGCACGTCGCGGGCCGAGAGGACGAGGTACTCCTCGCCGTTGTACTTCACCTCGGTGCCGCCGTACTTGCTGTAGAGCACGACGTCGCCGACGGAGACGTCGAGCTCGACGCGCTTGCCGTCCTCGATCCGGCCCGGACCCACGGCCAGGACGACGCCCTCCTGGGGCTTCTCCTTGGCGGTGTCCGGAATGACCAGGCCGGAGGCCGTGGTCTGCTCGGCGTCGAGCGGCTGGACCACAATGCGGTCCTCGAGCGGCTTGATGGCAACCTTGGAGCTGGCGGTCGTCACGATCCGGTCTCCCCCTTCGGAGATCTCACGGGGTTAACTGTTTGGGTGGCGACCAGGTGGATCCGTCGTCGCGGGTGCCGGACCTGCCCGTCGCTGTGTTGGCACTCTCCAGTGGGGAGTGCCAGACCTGAGACTAGGGCGGCGATTAGCACTCGGTCAAGCGGAGTGCCAAGCGGACGGCTGTGGCGACCGGATTTCGCAGGTGCGGCGCGGCCTCTTCGCCGGGCGCGCCCGACTCCCCCTTCGAGCTCCCTCCAAGCCCCCTCCAAGCCCCCCGGCCCGGGCCCGACGGCGAAGTCACCCATCTGGTTCGCCCCTCCCCCTGTGGACTTCGCGACACGGCTCGTTTCGGAAAAACCATCGCCATCCAGACGAAAGGGTCCCTAGGGTCGGGCCGATGAGGACGATGCGTACGGGTACGGGAACGGGGCCCCGCACGGACGGCGACTTCGACGACGGCCACCGTGAGGCCGGGCCGGGGCGGGCGCTCGCGTCCGCCCGCCGCCGCACCGAGGCGCTGCTGCTGGCGCTGGTCGTGGTCGTCACGGTCGGCGGCCATGCCTGCGTGTCGGCGGCGATGACGGGCGGGCTGCCGCGCGCCACGGCCGAGTTCGCGGTCAGCATGACGCTGATGTCACTGGCCGGGCATCTGACCGTACGCAGGTTCGCGGCGTACGCGGACCCGCTGATCCTGCCCCTCGCGGTGCTCCTGTCCGGACTGGGCCTGGTGCTGCTCTACCGGCTCGACCCGGCGTACGCGAAGGCGTTCAAGTCGGCGCCCACCGCGTCGGGGCAGCTGGTGTGGACGGTCATCGGGCTCGCGGGCTGCCTGCTGACCGTGGTGCTACTGCGCGACCACCGGCGCCTTCAGCGCTACATCTATGTCTCGATGGCGGTAGCGCTGGTCCTCCTGATGGCACCGTCGTTCTTCGGGGCGGACACGTACGGCGCGAAGCGGTGGGTCTACCTCGGCCCGTTCTCGCTCCAGCCCGGCGAGTTCGTGAAGATCATGATCACGGTGTTCTTCGCGGGCTATCTGGTGGTCCACCGCGACGCGCTGGCGCTCACCGGCCGCAAGGTCCTGGGCGTCCGGCTGCCGCCGGGCCGCCAGATGGCGCCGCTGGTGGCGATCTGGGTGCTGAGCCTGCTGGTGCTCGTCTTCGAACGCGACCTGGGCACGTCGCTGATCTTCTTCGGGCTCTTCGTGGTCATGCTGTACGTGGCGACCGAGCGCACCAGTTGGGTCGTGTGCGGGGTGCTGATGGCGGCGGTCGGGGCGTACGTCGTCGGCTCGACCGAGCCGCACGTCAAGGGCCGGATCGTGGCCTGGCTGCACCCCTTCGACGTCTTCCTGCCGCTGGATCAGCGCCCGCCCGGCCTGGTCTCCGACCAGCTGGCGCAGGGGCTCTTCAGCTTCGGCAGCGGCGGGATGACCGGCACGGGCCTCGGCGAGGGCCACCCCGAACTGGTCGGCTTCGCGGGGCGCAGCGACTTCATCCTGACCACGGTCGGGGAGGAGCTGGGCATGGCCGGGGTGATGGCGGTGCTCCTGCTGTACGGACTGCTGGTCCAGCGGGGCCTGCGGACGGCCCTGGCGGCCCACGACGCGTTCGGCAAACTCCTGGCGACGGGTTTGGCGGCGGCGCTCGCGCTCCAGGTGTTCGTGGTGGTGGGCGGGGTGACCGGCCTGATCCCCCTCACGGGCAAGGCGCTTCCGTTCCTGGCCAAGGGGGGATCGTCGCTGGTGGCGAACTGGGTGATGATCGCGTTGCTGATCCGGGTGAGCGATGGGGCGGGGAGGCGGCGGGCGTCTGGGGGTGCGGGGTGATGCGGCTGGGGGGGCGGGGTGATGGGGCTGCGGGTTGTCTGTGGCTGGGCG
>NZ_JBHWUR010000044.1:0-17914 GCF_042737755.1 Streptomyces sp. NPDC059994 | reverse complement strand
CGCAGTCCCTCCGGGAGTGCCGGGTGATGCGGCTGCGGGATACCCGTGGCTGGGCGCGCAGTCCCTCCGGGAGTGCCGGGTGATGCGGCTGCGGGATACCCGTGGCTGGGCGCGCAGTCCCTCCGGGAGTGCCGGGTGATGCGGCTGCGGGTTACCTGCGGCTGGGCGCGCAGTTCCCCGCGCCCCTGAGGGGGATGCGGAGCTCGGGCCGGGCGGGCTCCCGGGGGCGTGTTCTTTCTCTGCGGGTGGGTGGGGGCTGGTCGCGCAGTTCCCCGCGCCCCTTAAGGCAGAAGGGGGCTCGGGCACATCCAGCCCCTCCGGGGTGCGAGGTGCTGGGCTCGGCCAGATTCAGCCCGTCCCGGCGTGCGGAGGAGCTGGGCCCGGGCAGAATTCAGCCCCTCCGGCGTTTGAGGAGCGGGGTCCGGGGCGGAGCCCCGAGAGCGGGGACCGGGGGCCGCGCCCCCAGGCCAGGTAGCCCACCCACCCCCGTGCCGGGGGCCGGGGCAGGACCCCGAAGCGGGGTGCAGGGGCCGCAGGCCCCGCCAGGGGTGCAGGAGGCGGAGCCCCCGCCAAAGCCGGGTCCGGGCGACGCCCCCCGGGGTCCAGGGGCGCAGCCCCGCCCGGGGTCCAGGGGCGCAGCCCCGCCCGGGGTCCAGGGGGCGCAGCCCCCGGGAGAGCCACCTCCACCCGCCACCCACCCCCGGAGGCCACGCGGCGGAGCCGCACATGGCACAGCGGGAACGGGCGGGGTGGGGGAAACCGCCACGCGCCCCACGGGCATCAGACGTAGTCCTCCAGCCTGGCCACCGCATACCCCTTGTCCGTGATGACCTTCATGACCTGCCGGATCATGTCCGGCATCGTCCCCTTCCAGTCCTCCCGCCCCCGGAAGTGCGTGAGCACAATGTCCCCGGGGTGCAGATCCCGGTCCCACTCGCGCCACTCCATGTGGTCGGGGAACGCCTCCGCCGCCCACAGCGGCACGGCCTTGACGCCGCACGACTGGGCCGCGCGCAGGGTGTCCTCGTTGTAGTTGCCGTACGGCGGCCGGAAGAGCCGGGGCCGCTTGCCCGCCCATTTCCCGATCTTGTCCTGCTGGTCGCAGATCTCGTGCCGCTGCTCCTCGTACGAGAGCGCGGGCATATAGCGGTGGTTGAGCGTGTGGTTGTTGAGCGTGACGCCCAGGCCCTGCATCCGCTTGAAGTAGGGGTAGTCGGTGCGGACGAGGTAGTCACTGAGGAACGCGCTGTACGGGATGCGCAGTTCCCGCATCATCTTCAGCAGCGCGGGGTCCTTCTCGGCCCCGTCGTCGATGGTGAGGAAAACGATCCGGTCCTTGGTCGGCACGGTCGTGAAGACGGGCGGCAGGGAGTCATCACCGTCCGTCTCGAAGCCGGGCCGGTTGGTGATCTTCGGTTTGACGGCGGGCGGGGCGGGCGCGGCCAGCGGCACCTTGGCCAGTTTCCACTTCTTGGCGGCGACGACGCGGGCGGCCTGGGCCTCCTTGAGGTGGGCGGAGTAGCCGGCGAGGGCGCGGGCGGCGTCGTTGTCGTAGGCCTGCGGCCCGGCGGCGGCCTTGCCGCCCTGCCCGGGCCGGCCGGTGGGGGTGTCCTCGGCGGCGCACCCGGAGGCGAGCGCGGTGGCGACGAGCCCGGCCACCAGAACGAGCGGCGCTTTCGGCACACCACCGCGCCTGAAATCTTCCCTTTGTCGTACAAGCTGCATGGCGCCGCATCCTGTCAGCGCGGGACGGTATACCGGAGGCGACACCCGTCACCGGACGCGCACCGTCCCCCGCCTGGCCCACAATGGGGCGGGTGAACGACCTCGACACCTTCCGCACCCTGCTCACCCCCGAGGGCACGGGCCTGCTGGACTCGCTCCGCGACTACGACCCGTCCCAGGAGCTGGCGGTGGCGACCCGGCTGCGCCGGACGTACGCCCCCGAGCTGGTCTCGGCGGCCCTGGCCCAGGCGCGGCTGCGGCAGCGCGCGGTCGCGAAGTTCGGCGCGGACGACGGGTACCGGATGTTCTTCACGCCCAACGGCGTCGAGCAGTCGACGCGCGCGTCGGTGGCCGCCTACCGCGCCCGGGTCTTCGCCGCCCAGGGCGTACGGGGCGTGGCCGATCTGTGCTGCGGCATCGGCGGCGACGCGCTGGCCCTCGCCCGGGCGGGCATCTCCGTCCTCGCGGTGGACCGCGACGAGCTCACGGCGGAGGTCGCCCGCGCGAACGCTGCGGCGCTGGGCCTCGCGGAGCTGATCGAGGTGCGGTGCGCGGATGTGACCGACGTGGACACGTCGGGGTGGGACGCGGTGTTCGTCGACCCGGCACGGCGGGGCGGGCGCGGCCGGATCTTCGACCCCGAGGCGTACTCGCCCCCGCTCTCCTGGGCGGTCGGCGCGGCCCGGAAGGCCCCCTTCGCCGCCCTGAAGATCGCCCCCGGCATCCCCCATGAGTCGGTCCCGCCGGAGGCCGAGGCGGAGTGGATCTCGGACGGGGGCGATGTGAAGGAGGCGGTGCTGTGGTTCGGGGGCGCGCGCGCCTCCGCGCACGCCCGTACGCCCGGCACGGTCCGCGCCACCCTGCTCCCGGCCGGGGCCACCCTGCGGACGCCCGCGCCGCTGCCCGCGCCGCCGGTCGGGCCGGTCGGGCGCTACCTGTACGAGCCGGACGGCGCGGTCATCCGCGCGCACCTCGTCGCCGACATCGTCACGGCGTGCGACGGCCGCCTCATCGACGAGACCATCGCGTACGTGACGAGCGACGAGCCGTACGATTCGCCGTTCACCACCGCGTACGAGATCACCGACGAACTCCCCTTCAACATGAAGAAGCTGAAGGCGCTGCTGCGGGAGCGCGGGGTCGGCATCCTGACGGTCAAGAAGCGCGGCTCGGCGGTCGAACCGGAGGAACTGCGCCGCAAGATGAAGCTCCAGGGGCGGGGCTCGGCCACGGTGTTCCTGACACGGGTGGCGGGGGCCCCGACGATGCTGATCGGCCGGCCCGTACGGCAGGGGTGACCCCCGTGCGGTCGTACGCGGCGGCCCTGTTCACCGGCGGCCCGGTGGCGCACCTCCTCGACCTGGCCATCAGGGCGCAGGCGTCGAAGGGAACGCTGCCCCTGGACGACGAGATCCGCCGATACGGCCGACTGGCCGCCACCTCGCAGACAGCGAGCCACCACTGCCCCGTCCGCACCGCGGCGGCCCTGCTGGACGCCCTCGTGGACCTCCCGGAGCACAGCGCCGTCGACGGCGCTCCCCAGGAATTCCGGGAAAAGCTGTCGTCGGCCGCCGAAGACACCGACCCGGCGGGGACACCCTGCGGGAGCACGCGTGACCCGTACCGACAGCGCGGTGGCCGACCGGCGTGGGCCCGAGCCCGGCGACGGGACGGCGGGGCCGTCGGCACCCTGGAAGGGGCGGTCCTCGTCTACGCCAGGTCCGTGAGCTCCTCCGCGAACACCTGGGACAGCGGCTGCGGCCCCACGTACTGCTGGCAGTTGCACTGGCCCGACTCGTAGCGGACCGGGTGCTTGGACTCGTCCCACGCGACCGGGACCTCGACGCGCTCGTGGCACTTGCCCTGCTTGTCGTGCTTGGCGAGGTGGTGGGTGCAGCCGCAGACCGGCTCCGGGGGGCGGTGGGCCGCCTCAAGGGCGAGGCGTTCCCGCTTGGCCGCTTCCAGGCGTTCGAGCTTGCGCTCGTGGCGGGTGCGCAGGGCCGTGCGGCCCGTGTCGGCCGCCCAGCCGAAGCCTCCCATCCAGAAGACTATGAGGACCCACCAGTACCATTCCATCTTTGCCGCCTTTCCCCCGGAGTCCGTGCGGCGTACGCACGTGCGTTCAGGATAGGTGCGCGGGCGGCAGGAGACGTAGGGCCCAACGGCGGTGGGCGAGCGCCTTGGTGACGGCGATCAGGCCCGTCAGCCAGCACACCAGGCCCAGGCCCATCGTCAGGACCACCATGCCGTACGTGTCGTGGCCCGGCCGCGCCGCCGCCGGGACCGTCACGCACACGAACAGGCCGAGCGCGCACATCAGCCCGCCAGGCAGCAGCCACGCCAGGCTCAGCCCCGGCGCGCGCAGCCCGGCGTCGGTCGCCGGGTGGCGGTCCAACTCGGCCCACTGGGCGAGCAGCCGGCGGATCCTGGCGTCCTTGCGCAGGCCCGCCACGATCGCCACCGCCGTCGGCACCACCGCGCCCAGCCCGATCACCAGGCAGATCACGCCGAACAGCATCGACAGCACGTCCAGCGCCTCGGTGAAGGCGATGACCGCCGTCCCCACGAACGCCCAGCCGGTGGCGAGCAGCACCGCCCAGCCCCAGTGCGCCGCGATCCGCCCCGGCCCCAACTGCCGTGCCACCAGGTCGTTCAGGACGCCCGCGCGGTCCACGAGCAGGGCGTTCCGGTCGGGCCAGGCACGGATCTCGACCGGGGGCGGGGGTGGCGGCAGGGGCGTGCGGGGTGACATGAGCACGAGATTACCGGCGCCCCCGGGGGCGCCGCCCCCGTACTCGGCCGTACGCGCCTTTCGGTAAGTACGCACTTAAAAGCCGGTACTTGTCGCCCCCGGCACGTCACCAGCCCTGCGCAACCCCCCGCGCCCCTACTTCGCCTCGTACGCCGCCCGCAGCGCCGCCACGTCCAGCTTCCCCATCTTCATCATCACGCCCACCGTGCGGTCCACCGCGGCCCGGTCGTCCGAGGCGAGCATCTCGCGCATGGCGCGCGGGACGATCTGCCAGGACAGGCCGTACTTGTCCTTCAGCCAGCCGCACGGCCCCGCCTCGCCGCCGTCGGCGGTCAGCCTGGCCCAGAGGTCGTCGACCTCCTCCTGGGACTCGCAGTCGACGGACAGCGAGATCGACTCGTTGAAGGACCAGTCCTGCTTGCCGCCGTTGAGCGCCGTGTACTCCTGGCCGGCCAGCACGAAGACGACCGTCATCACCGAGCCCGCCTGGTCCCCGAACGACTCCGTGTACCGCGTGGTCTCGACGATCCGCGCGTCCCCGCCGAAGACGGAGACGTAGAACTTCGCGGCCTCCTCGGCCTGGTCGTCGAACCACAGGAACGTCGTGATCTTCTGAGCGGACATGGGGGTGCCTCCCTCTCGACCGGCCCCTCCGGCGCGGGTGCCGGCGGGTCCGGAGGGTAGACCGGGGCCGCCCCCGAAACTCATCGCCGCGCCCCGCCTCCGCCGCCCGGATCCCAGCCCGCCGCGCGTGCCCGCAGCAGCTCCCGCTCGCGTTCGTTGCGCGTCAGCTCCGCCGCGCGGGTGAACTCCGCGCGGGCCTCCTCCGTACGTCCGAGGCGTTCGAGCAGGTCGCCCCGGACGCTGGGCAGCAGGTGGTAGCCGCGCAGGGCCGGGTCGGCGGCGAGGGCGTCCACGATCGCGAGGCCCGCCCCGGGGCCCTCGGCCATCGACACGGCGACCGCCCGGTTCAGCTCCACCACCGGGGAGGGGGCGATCGCCGCGAGCCGCCGGTAGAGCGTGGCGATCGCCGCCCAGTCGGTCTCCTCGTAGGAGGCGGCCTGTGCGTGGCAGGCGGCGATGGCGGCCTGGAGCGCGTACGGGCCGGGGGCGCCGCCGAGTTCGCCCGCGCGGGTCAGCGCCGCGAAGCCGCGCCGGATCAGGAGCCGGTTCCAGCGGGAGCGGTTCTGGTCGGCGAGCAGCACGGGGGCGCCCGTCGCGTCCGTGCGCGTGTGCGTCCGCGACGCCTGGATCTCCAGGAGCGCGGCCAGCGCGTGGACCTCGGGCTCCTCGGGCACGAGCCCGGCCAGCACCCGTACGAGCCGCAGCGCGTCCTCGCACAGCGCCGGGCGCACGAGGTCGTCACCGGCCGTCGCCGAGTAACCCTCGTTGAAGACGAGGTAGATGACCTCCAGGACGGACGCGAGCCGCGCGGCGCGCTCCGGGCCGTACGGCACCTCGAACGGCACCCCCGCCCTGGCCAGCGACCGCTTGGCGCGGGAGATCCGCTGGGCGACGGCCGACTCCTGGGCGAGGAACGCGCGGGCGATCTCGTCGGTGGTCAGCCCGCCGAGCAGCCGCAGCGTCAGGGCGATGCGCGCCTCGGTGGAGAGCACCGGGTGGCAGGCGGTGAAGATCAGCCGGAGCAGGTCGTCGTCGATGGCGTCCGGGTCCTCGGCGGCCGCGAACTCCGGCTCCGCCACCGCCTCGTCGAGGTCGCGGCCGATCTCGGCGAGCTTGCGCGCGTACGTCTCGCGGCGGCGCACCAGGTCGACGGCCCGGTGCCTGGCGGTGGCCGTGAGCCAGGCGCCCGGGTTGTCCGGTACCCCTGTCTCCGGCCACCGCTCCAGGGCGGCGACCAGCGCGTCCTGCGCCAGCTCCTCGGCGATGCCGACGTCCCGGACGATCCGGGCGACGGCCGCGATGACGCGCGGGGACTCGATCCGGAAGACGGCTTCGACCGCGTCCTTTTCTGTGCTCACGGGCAGTCATCAGAGCATCCGCGCGGCGCGTCGGCAATCGGCGGCCGTGAGCACAGCGGCCCGAAGGGCGCTCGGCCGTGCTCAGCCCTCGAAGATCTCGCGGATCTCGGAGGTGACCGTCCAGTGCTCCTCGTGGATCGTCAGGAACCGCTTGGCCCATTCGATCGCCTCGGCCTTGTCCTTGCACTGCATGAGCGCGTAGCCGCCGACGACCTCCTTGGACTCGGTGAACGGCCCGTCGGTCGTCGAGAGCTTCCCGCCCGACCAGGTGACCCTGGAGCCCTGGGCGGTGGGGGTGAGCCCGGCGGTGTCGAGCAGGACCCCGGCCTTGGTCATCTCCTCGATCAGACTGCCCATCCGCTCCATCAGCTCGGCGCTCGGGCCCTCGGCGGGGGCGTCGGCCTCGTTGATGCGGACCATCGACAGGTAGCGCGGCATGGTGTTCTCCTCAAAGCGTCCGGAAGTCCGGAAGGGTGGCTGCGGGGCTGTTCCCCGCCTCTCACTCATACGTCGAACGGCCGGACGCGGATTCGACACGACCCGCGGATTTCTTCCGAAGATTTTTTTCCGCCCGGCCGCCCGGCCGCACGACGGGCCGCCCAGCAGGTCACAGACCTAGACGTAGTCCTCCAGGCGCGCCACCGCGAAGCCCTGTTCCTGGATGTGGCGGAGCATGTTCGCCGTCATCTCGGTCATCGTGTGGCCCTTGAGCTCACTCCTGCCGCGGAAGTGGGCCAGGATGATGTCGCCGGGGTGGAGCTTCTTGTCACCACGCTGGTACTGCATGTTCTGGATCTGCATCGACTCGCGCCACAGCACGATCGACTGGATCCCGCAGGCCCTGGCCGCCGCGCGCGTCCCCTCGTTCCAGTTGCCGTACGGGGGCCGGAAGAGCCGGGGGGCCTTGCCGTACTCCTTGGTCAGCTTCTCCTGCTGGCCGCATATCTGGTGCTGCTGCTGGGAGCCGGTCTCGGTCCGCATGTCGGGGTGCGTCAGGGTGTGGTTCTGGACGGCGTTGCCGAGCTGCTGGAGCGGCTTGAAGTAGCCCTTGTCACTGCTGATCGCCGCGTCGGTGAGGAACATCGTGAAGGGGATCCTCAGGTCCCGCATCATCTCCACGAACTTGGGGTCCTTCTCGGCCCCGTCGTCGAACGTCACGAAGACGATCTTCTGCTTCGTGGGGATGTCACTGATCACCGGGACCTCCCCGGGCTTCGCCTTCACCGGCTTCCGCGCGGGCGGCGCCGGAGCGGCGGGCAGCGGCTTGAGGCCCCACTTGCGGTACGCGGCCGCGCTCGCGACGCCGTCCTCGGCGCCCTGGGCCGGGCCGGAGGCCGGTGCGGAGGGGGTGGGCGCCGTACCGCTGCCGCCGGTCCTGGCCGGGCCGCTCCCGGAACTGTCCGACGACGAGCAGCCCGTGGCCAGCAGCACCCCGGACAGAACCAGTCCCGCCGCCGCGCTCTTCTTACCCACTGTGTGAACCAACCCCGAACCGCCGACCGATACGCCCTCTGCGTACAGATCGATGCAGAATTCAGGCCCGGGGTTCCACTCCGAGTGACTCGAAGCGCCAGCGGTGGACCGCCCGGGTCACCAACTCCCCGTCCGGCTCCGGAAGTTCCGGCAGCTCCGCGTCGTACGACGCCTCCCACCAGGTGATCACAAGGACCCGGTCCTGGGGCGCCGCGAAGACCTCCCGGCGCACCGGCTCGTACGGCAGCGGCTGGGCCCGGGCCCAGGCGAGGAGTTCCCCGCCGCGGCCCTGGACCGCCCGCGCCTCCCACATCAGCGCGACCGTCACGGGTACAGGTTCCCCTTGCTGATCTCGTGCACGTGGTCGTGGTCGTGCGCGTGGCCCTGCGTGCCCGGCACGTGAGGGTCCGTCACCGGCAGCGAGGAGTCCGCCGACAGGTCCAGATCCGAGGCGGGCCGGTTGCGCGCCATCATCTCCGCGCCGAGCGCCGCCACCATCGCCCCGTTGTCCGTGCACAGACCGGGCCGCGGCACCCGCAGCCGGATGCCCGCCTTCTCGCACCGCTCCTGGGCGAGCGCCCGCAGCCGCGAGTTGGCCGCGACGCCGCCGCCGATCATCAGGTGGTCCACGCCCTCGTCCTTGCAGGCCCGTACGGCCTTGCGGGTCAGCACATCGACCACGGCCTCCTGGAAGGAGGCGGCCACGTCCCGCACCGGCACCTCCTCGCCCGCGTTCCGCTTCGCCTCGATCCAGCGGGCCACGGCCGTCTTCAGCCCCGAGAAGGAGAAGTCGTACGCCGGGTCGCGCGAGCCGCTCAGACCGCGCGGGAACGCGATCGCCGCCGGGTCGCCCTCCTTGGCGAGCCGGTCGATCACCGGGCCGCCGGGGAAGCCCAGGTCGAGCACGCGCGCGATCTTGTCGAACGCCTCGCCCGCCGCGTCGTCGATCGTCGCGCCCATGGGGCGGACGTCCGCGGTGATGTCGGGCGCGAGCAGCAGCGAGGAGTGGCCGCCGCTGACCAGCAGCGCCATCGTGGGCTCGGGCAGCGGCCCGTGCTCCAGCTGGTCGACGCAGATGTGCGAGGCCAGGTGGTTCACGCCGTACAGCGGCTTGTTCAGGGCGTACGCGTACGCCTTGGCGGCCGAGACGCCGACGAGCAGCGCGCCCGCCAGGCCCGGCCCGGCCGTCACCGCGATGCCGTCGAGGTCCCGGGCGGAGATCCCGGCCGTCTTCAGGGCGCGCTCGATGGTGGGGACCATCGCCTCCAGGTGCGCGCGCGAGGCGATCTCGGGCACCACGCCGCCGAACCGGGCGTGGGTGTCCACGCTGGACGCGACGGCGTCGGCGAGCAGCGTCGTGCCCCGCACGATGCCGACGCCGGTCTCGTCGCAGGAGGTCTCGATGCCGAGTACCAGCGGTTCGTCAGCCATCAGTCAGTCTCTTCTGTTCCTCGGTCGTGTTCCTGGACGATCAGGCGCATCACGAGCGCGTCGATGTTGCCCGGCTGGTAGTAGCCCCGCCGGAATCCGATGGGCTCGAAGCCGAAGCGCTCGTAGAGCTTCTGGGCCCGTTTGTTGTCCACCCGTACTTCGAGCAGGACCTCGTCGCACTCGAAGGCGGTGGCGTGCTTGAGCAGGTCGGTCAGGAGCCGGGCGCCGAGGCCCGTGCCCCACTGGTCGCGGGCGGCGGCGATGGTCTGGACGTCACCGAGGCCGCCCGCGGCCGTGAGGCCCGCGTAGCCGACCAGCCGGCCCGAGCCGTCCTCCGCCACCACATAGCGCCGGGTCGCGCCGGGCCCCCTGGCGTGTGCGAGCTCCGACCAGAACATCCCCGCCGACCAGGCGTCCTCGGGGAACAGGTCGCGTTCGAGCGCGAGCACCGGTTCTATGTCCCACCAGCGCATCTCACGGAGCACGACGCTCACTGGGGAGTGACCACCTTGTAGTTCTTGGGGACCTGCGCGTCCGGGCGGCGCAGATACAGCGGCACCGGCGCCAGGAACTCCGCGCCCGCCGCCAGCCTCTCCGCCGCCAGCGAGGCGAGCGCCGCCGCCGACTGGTGCTCGGGCCCGCGGGCGTCCGGGAACGCCTCCGGGTAGAGGACCGCGCCCGCGCCGACCACCGGGACCCCGGCGACCTGCCCGGCGATGTCGGCGGGGCGGTCGACGGACGGCTCGCTCACACGGGTGCGGAAGTCGTCGTAGCGGGCCCAGTAGACCTCTTTGCGGCGCGCGTCGGTGGCGACGACGAACGGCTCCTCGATGCCGGAGGCGTAGGCGAGGCCGTCGAGCGTGCAGAGGCCGTGGACGGGCACCCCGAGCACCGAGCCGAAGGTCACGGCCGTCACCAGGCCGACGCGCAGTCCCGTGTACGGGCCGGGGCCGACCCCGACGACCAGGTCCGTGACGGCGTCGAGCGTGAGCCCGGCGTCCGCGAGCACCTGGTGGACGGCGGGCAGCAGCAGCTCCCCGTGGCGGCGGGCGTCCACCCGGCTGGTCTCGGCGACGACGTCCGTGCCGTCGTGCAGGGCGACGGTCACGGCGGGGGTGGCGGTATCAACGGCGAGCAAGAGCACGCGAACAGCCTACGGCCACGGCGCCGGGGGCACGGCGTCCCGCCCCGGCCGCCCCCGGCTGCTACCGTCAGCCGCAGATATGACCGCAGGTTTGTAGATCCGCAAGCCTGTACGTACGAAAGGGGCGAGTCAGGTGGCAAGGAGCAGCTCGGGATTTGTGGCCGGGCTCACCGCGGCGGCACTCGCGGCGGTCGGCTTCCTCGCCTACCAGGCGTCGGCGAACGCCCCCTCCGCGGCCGATCTGGCCGCGCCCGGCGTCACCGTCTCACCCGCCCCGAGCTCCTCGGCGGCGGCATCGCCCAAGGGCAAGGTGCCCGCGAAGAACGTGACGGCGCTGCCGGAGAACTCCGGCGTCGGCCCGCGCGTCGTGTACTCGCTGGGCGGCAAGCGCGTCTGGCTGGTCGGCACCAAGACGCTCAAGGGCCTGGCGCCCAAGACCTTCGAGGTCACGCCGTCGACGGTCAGCCCCAAGCCCGGCAACTACGCGGTGACCTCACGGGCCGCGTCCGTCCCCGGCTCGGACGGGGTGCAGATCGAGCACGTCGTACGGTTCGCCACCGTCGACTCCGTGACGATCGGCTTCAGCGCGGCGGTCAACGGCAAGGTGGCAAGCCCCGACCCGAGCAAGCGCACCGGCGGCATCCGGATGAAGCGCGAGGACGGCAACGCGCTGTGGACGTTCGCCACGATCGGCTCGAAGATCGTCGTGGTGCCGTAGGGCTCCGCCAGGGGTCCGGTGATTCGGCTGCGGGCCGGTGGGGGTCCCCCCATCGCGGCGGAGCCGCACATGTCACAGCCCCGCGCCCCTGAAGGCGCACTGCCGCACCCGTACCGTCAGTTACACCCGAAAGAGTTAAGCGGCGTCGCGCCGCACGCCTTTCTCCTCGGCCTTGGCGGGCGGCCGTTCCTCGTCCGGCTCCGCCGGATTCGGCGGGGTCGAGACGGCGCTCGCCGCCGCGCAGGAGGCCAGCAGATCGCTCATGGACACACCCTGCGTACGCCGCGGCTGCGCTTCGCGCTCCGATACGGTCATGGCGGCCTCCCGGCTCCTGGAGAAGGCGTGGTTAGGTAGACCTAACCAGGTCTCTCCTACCATGTGACCACGCCCGGCGGGACCCGCGCAACATTTTACCGACGGCTTGTCGGAACGTACGTCTCCCACGCGCCCCGCCCGGCCACGGGCGGCTACAAGCCCTCGATCCCGGCTCCCGACCACCGCGTACCCAGACCGGCCACGGTCACCACCCTGCGGTCGTCGTCCGTCTCGCCGACCACCCGGTCGATGACCACGTGCAGCCGGTCGTCGGAGAGCTCCTCCACCTTGCCGTCGCCCCACTCCACGACCACCACGGAGTCCGGCAGCGAGACGTCGAGGTCCAGGTCCTCCATCTCGTCCAGACCGCCGCCGAGCCGGTACGCGTCCACGTGCACCAGGGCCGGGCCGCCGGTCAGGGACGGGTGGACCCGGGCGATCACGAAGGTGGGGGAGGTCACCGCGCCGCGCACCCCGAGGCCCTCGCCGAGGCCGCGCGCCAGCGTCGTCTTTCCCGCGCCGAGCTCGCCGGTGAGCAGGACGAGGTCGCCCGGGCGGAGCAGTTTGGCGATCTTGCGGCCCAACTCCTGCATCTCGGCGGGGGAGTCGAGGGTGAGCCGGGTCGTGGCGTCAGTGGCCTGGCTGTGCGCTGCTTCCATACGTGCCAACGTTAGTCGCCTCCGGCACCGCGCCGACCCGCACCAGCAGGTCCGCCAGCCGGTCGGTGACCGTCTCGGGGTGCTCCAGCATCACCAGGTGCCCGCCGTCCGGGACGATGACCAGCTCGGCGTCGGGCAGCAGGTCCGCGATGGACTCGCTGTGCGAACTGGGCGTGACCAGGTCGCGGTCGCCGGCCAGGACGAGCGCGGGCACCTCGGCGAAGACCTGGAGCGCCGCCTCCTTGTCGTGGTCGTCGAAGGCCGGGTAGAACTCCGCCACCACGTCGATCGGCGTCCCCTCGATCATCCGCTCCGCGAACCGGGCCACCGCCGGGTCCACGTCCTTCGAGGAGAACGAGTACCGCTTGATCATCCCGGCGAAGAGGTCGGCCGTGGCCCGCCGCCCCCGCTCCACCAGCTCCGCCTGCGAGCCGAGCGCCTTCAGCACGCCGGGCAGGATGCGGCGCACCGCGTTCACCCCCGCCACCGGCAGCCCGTAGCTGACCTCGCCCAGCCTGCCCGAGGACGTGCCGACGAAGGCGACGCCGACGACCCGGTCGCGGATCAGCTCCGGGTACTGGTCGGCGAGCGCCATCACGGTCATGCCGCCCATCGAGTGCCCCACGAGCACCAGCGGCCCCTCGGGGGCGGCCGCGTCGAGCACCGCCTTGAGGTCGCGGCCCAGCTGGTCGATGGTGACGGGCCTGCCCTGCGCCTGCGCCTCACCGCGCGCCGAGCGGCCGTGGCTGCGCTGGTCCCAGTGGACGGTCCGGACGACCCCGCGCAGCGCGGCCCGCTGGAAGTGCCAGGCGTCCTGGCTCAGACAGAAGCCGTGCGAGAAGACGACGGTGACGGGCGCGGGCGCCTTGCGGCCGAACAGCCGCCGCTTGCGCGCCCCGTTGACCTTGGCGGACGGCTCGGCCTCGTCGGTCTCGTAGTAGAGCTCGGTGCCGTCGTCGGAGTACGCGCGCCCCGGCATGCCGCGCAGCGCGCCGTACGGCCCCGCCGCGTCCAGCGCCAGGCGCGCCTTCTTGCGCATGCCGCGCCCGACGGTGAGCCGCTCGACCGCGACCCCGGCGGCGGCCCCCGCCGCGACCACGCCTATCGCGGCCCCGGCCAGACCCGCCAGGCGCCAGCTGCCCACGGCCGCCTGCGCCACGTCCCCCGTGCTGGTCTCGCTCACCGTGCCGCTCCTTGTGGTCCGCGGGTTCAGCTGTCGGAATTCTCGTGTCGATAGACGCGCGGCACTCGCGAACCGATCCGGGTGACGATCTCGTACGCGATGGTGTCCGCGGCCCGCGCCCAGTCCTCGGCGCTCGGCTCGCCCCGGTCGCCCGGCCCGAACAGGACCGCCTCCGCGCCCGGCTCGACGGTGTCCCCTTCGAGGTCGACCACGAACTGGTCCATGGCCACCCGGCCCGCCACCGTCCGCACTCGCCCCCCGAGGAGCACGGGCCCGCGCCCGGAGGCGTGCCGCGGGATGCCGTCCGCGTAGCCGAGCGGAACCAGCGCGAGGGTCGTCTCGCGCTCGGTGACGTAGTGGTGCCCGTAGCTGACGCCGTGGCCCGCCGGGACCTGCTTGGCCAGCGCCACGGACGCGGCGAGCGTCATCACCGGCCGCAGCCCGAAGTCGCCGGGGGCGCCGAGCTCGGGCGCGGGGGAGATCCCGTACATGGCGATCCCGGTCCGTACGAGGTCGAAGTGCGCCTCGGGGAGGGTGAGGGTGGCCGGGGAGTTGGCGATGTGCCGCACCTCGGGCTCGATGCCCTCCTTCTCGGCGTACGCCACCAGCTCGCGGAAGAGGGTGAGCTGGGCGGCGATGGAGGGGTGACCGGGCTCGTCGGCGCAGGCGAAGTGCGACCAGAGGCCGGTGACACGGACCTCGGGGGCCGCGAGGGCGGCCTGGACGAGCTCGGGCCAGTCGGCGGGCTGACACCCGTTGCGCCCGAGCCCGGTGTCGGCCTTGAGCTGGACCCGGGCGACGCGCCCGGCGGCGCGAGCGGCTTCTGTGACTTCCCGCAGGGCCCACATCCCGCTCACCGACACATCGATGTCGGCCTCGACGGCCTCGCGCCAGGGCCCGCCGGGCGTCCACAGCCAGCAGAGCATCCGCCCGCCGATCCCGGCCGCGCGCAGCGCCAGGGCCTCGTGCGGGGTGGCCGTGCCGACCCAGGCGGCGCCCGCCTCGATCGCGGCCCGGGCGCACGGCACGGCGCCGTGCCCGTACGCGTCCGCCTTCACGACAGCCATGAGCTGCGCGCCGGGGGTACGGGCGCGCAGCGCACGGACGTTGGCGCGCAGGGCGGCCAGATCGATCTCGGCGCGGGCTCGCGTGTGCACTGTCTGAGTCATCGCGGTCATCGCGCCCAGTCTCTCAGAGCTGAGCCCCCGGCTCAGGCGCCGGGCCTGTGCCCCCAGATATGGACCGGGTCACCCTTGGCGAGCGCGCCCCACAGCCGCTTGGCGTCCGAGTAGGTCAGATTGACGCATCCGCGCGACCCGACCGTGGAGTGGATGTTGTCGTAGATGGCATGGAACGCCTGCCCTCCGCTGAAGAACTGGGCATACGGCATGGGCGCGTTGTAGATGGTCGACCAGTGGTTCTTGTGCCGCCAGTAGACGGGGTAGGTGCCGGTGCGGGTGGCGTACCCGGGCCGCCCGCTACGGATGGCGACGGGCCCGAAGGTGACTTTTGTACGGTTCTGCACCCACATGAGCTGCCGGTCGAGGTCGACGCAGGCGATCCGGCTCTTGCGGACCGGGCAGCGGCCGGCGGCGTTGGGGTTGGCCCGGGCGGAGAGCAGCCGCATGGTGCCCCAGGTGGCGGGCCCGGCGAAGCCACTGTTCGGCCGGATGCCGTGATCGGTCTGGAAGCGGCGGATCGCGGCGCAGTCGGCGGCGGACTGCTTCCCGTCGGCCGCCAGCTTCAGCCACCGTTCGACCTGCCGCTGGTACGGCCCGGCCTGTCGGCTGCACGCGGCGGCGCCGACCTCGTTGCCGGGCACGTACTCGACGATCCGCTCCACACGCGCCGCCGGCGCCGCGGGCTCGACGGCCTCCTCGGCGGCGGTGGGCTCGTAGACGAGCGGCGGCAGCACCTGGTCGGGCGTGTCCATGAGATACGCGACCTGCCCCGGTGCCCGCGGCTCGCCCGGGACGAGGGAGTCGGCGGGGACGGGACTCTCGGGGATGGGGGGTGCGGGGGCCGGGGCGGCGGGGCTGGGGCCGGGACCGGGGTGCGGCGGGACGGGGTGGGCGCCGCAGAGGGTGAGGGAGGCGGCGAGGGCGAGGGCGAGGTGGACGGCGGTGCGTTTGCGTCGGCCGGGGCGGGGGTTTTGGCCGGGGCGGGGGTTTTGGCCGGGGCGGGGGTTTTGGCCGGGGCGGGGGTTTTGGCCGGGGCGGGGGTGTCGTTCGCTCATGGGGTCAGCGAAGCGGTGGGGGGTGGGGTGCGGGGGGTGCCGCGCGGGTGGGCGGGCTTTGTTTCCCCCACCCCGCCCCTTCCCTGAACCCTCCGGGGGTGGGGGGGTGAGGGTGGTTTCCCGGAGGCTGCGCCCCCGGACCCCGGGCTGGGGCTACGCCCCCTGCACCCTTGACGGGGCCCGCACCCTTGACGGGGCCCGCGGCCCCTGCACCCCGCTTCGGGGCTCCGCCCCGGGCTCCGTTCGTCCGCGGGCTGTCTGTGGCTGGTCGCGCAGTTCCCCGCGCCCCTCGGGGGTTGGGGGCGGCCGGTGCCGATGGGCAGGCACTGTCACAGCCCCGCCCTCCAGGGGCGCGGGGCTGTGACAGTGCGCGGCCCGCCGCGTGGACGCGAGGAACCTCCACCGGGCCCGCAGGCGGACACCGGGCCGACAAGGGGCGCCGGGAACCGCGCGACCAGCCCCCACCAGCCCGCAGACGAACCCAGCCGCCCGGCGATCAGGCGGACACCGGGCCAGGAACGGGCGCGGGGAACCGCGCGACCAGCCCCCACCAGCCCGCAGACGAACCCGGCCGCCCGGGGATCAGGCGGACACCGGGCCAAGAACGGGCGCGGGGAACCGCGCGACCAGCCCCCACCAGCCCGCAGACGAACCCAGCCGCCCGGGGATCAGGCGTAGACGTCGCGCCAGGCGTCCGTCAGGGACGACGCGAGGGCCGACGCCGTCAGGGGGGCCGCGTTCGCGGCGTGGCGGGCGGACAGGCCGTGGAGGTACGCCGCGACCGAGCCCGCGTCCCGGGCGGAGAGGCCCGCGGCCAGCAGGGAGCCCGCCAGGCCGGAGAGGACGTCGCCGCTGCCCGCCGTGGCGAGCCAGGGCGTACCCGTCGGGTTGACCCGGACCGGCGCGCGGCCGCCCGGATCGGCCACGAGCGTGGTCGAACCCTTGAGGAGGACGGTCGCGCCGTACCGGTCGGCCAGCTCGCGTACGGAGTGGAGCCGCGCGCCCTCCACCTCCGCCCGGCTCACCCCGAGCAGCGCCGCCGCCTCCCCCGCGTGCGGGGTGAGCAGGGTCGGCGCGGTCCTCGCCCGTACCGCCGCCGGGTCCAGACCGCGCAGCCCGTCCGCGTCGACCAGCACGGGAACGTCCACGGCGAGGACGTCTTCGACCCCCGGGGCGTCCCCGAGGCCGGGGCCGACGACCCAGGCCTGGACGCGGCCCGCCTTCGCCGGGGGCTCCGCCGAGACCAGCGTCTCGGGGAAGCGGGCGATGACGTCGTCGGCGGCGTCCCCGACGTACCGGACGGCCCCCGCCCCGCCGTGCAGCGCGCCCGCCACCGCGAGCACGGCGGCGCCGGGGTAGCGCGCGGACCCGGCGACGATGCCGACGACCCCGCGCCGGTACTTGTCGCTCTCCCCCGTCGGCACCGGCAGCAGCTGCGCCACGTCGGCGTGCTGCAGCGCCTCGCAGTCCGGTACGGAGGGAAGGTGGGGTTCGAGCCCGATGTCGACGAGGCGGACGGCGCCGGTGTACGCGTACGCGGGGTCGACGAGCAGGCCCGGCTTGTACGCGCCGAAGGTCACAGTCGCGTCGGCGTGCAGCGCCTCCCCCAGGACTTCCCCGCTGTCGGCCTCGATCCCGCTGGGGAGGTCGACGGCGACGACGAGGGCGTTCGACCCACGGGCCGCGCGGGCCACGGGGACGGCGTCGGGGCGCAGACCGCCGTGCCCGCCGATACCGGTGATGCCGTCGAGGACGAGGTCGGCGCCGGCGAGCACGTCGTACGGGTCGTCCGCCACCCGCCCGCCCGCGCGCCGGAACGCGGCGAGGCCGTCGGGGTGGGCGCGGTCGGGGGCGAGCAGCACGGCACTGACACCCGCGCCGCGCCGGGCCAGTCGGGCCCCGGCGTACAGCGCGTCACCGCCGTTGTCTCCGCTGCCCGCGAGGACGACGACGCGGGCGCCGTACACCCGCCCGAGCACGCCCGCACAGGCAGCGGCCAGCCCGGCGGCGGCGCGCTGCATGAGGGCGCCGTCGGGGAGGCGGGCCATGAGCTCCTGCTCGGCGGCACGGACAGTCTCGACGCGATAGGCGATACGCATGGGTCCACCCTTCCGAATCCCGCTCCCTCGTGCCACCCCGGCGATGCAGTGGGCCCGGTGTTCGACTGCGGGCGGGTTGGAGGCTGATCACGCAGTTCCCCGCGGAGCCCTCCAGGGGGTTGCGGGGTCGCCTGCCGGTCGGTGGGGGCTGATCGCGCAGTTCCCCGCGTCCCTAGGGGGTTAGGGGCGCGGGGAAC